>JAZLLL010000080.1:0-31025 GCA_045598125.1 Methanobrevibacter sp.
ATTATAAAAATTTAGGAGAGAGAATTATAATTTTGTTATGTAATATCAACTATAAAATTTTTTAAATTTTATTATAATAAAGTATTTTAAATCTAAAAATAATGTGATATAATATTAACATCTTATTTTAAGAAAGGAGCATTCATAATGAATTTCGATAAATGGTTTAACGAGCAATCTAGATTAATCCAAATCATCTTATTGCTTATCCCTGTAGTTGGCTGGATCGTTGAAATCTTAGTTAGATTAAGCGCTTTATTAAAGAAAGCTAGCGGAATTAACATTATCGGTTTAATTTTTGGTATTATCATTCCTATTTTCAGTTGGATTGATTTAGTATGGTGTTTATTATTCAAACATCTTATCTTCCAAGATTAATTCTGAAATCATTAGAGAAAGGAGTTCTAAAAAGAACTTCTTTTTTATTTTAGTTTTAAGTTCCTTTACTTATCGCACTTACGAATATTAATCATGCAGTCTTCGCAAGGTGCTTTTTCTTCTTCTTTTACCCATAATCCATGAATATTACAATATGCATATACTCTTATTACTCTTTCACCAGGGCACAATATAAACTTTGTCATTGGTTTATCATCACTGCATAATTTATTTAATTTAATTCCTTTATTAGTTTGCAATAAGACCCATTCAATGTAATGGTTAGATTCCATTGGATGATCAATACTTCCAATAAATACTGTTACAACATCTTTTTTACGTTCCACTACTGGTAAATGTTTTTCATTAGCAAAATCATTTACTTTAGGTTTAATTTCTTTCATTAATTGACCGCAGCATGTTAGTGTCTCACTACTACCTTCAATTACAGCGATTAATTCACCGCATACATCACATTTATATAATTTTAAGCTTTTCATAAATAGTTTTTTAACCTCCTTTACTATTTACACCTTCATTATACTCTTGACAATTGATTAAGTAAAATATTATAATATTATTGTATCCATAGGTAAAGGACTATATATGACAATAAGACATTTAAAAACATTTATTAAGGTAGCTGAACTAGGTTCTATTACTAAAGCAGCTAATGAATTAAACATTGCACAACCATCTGTAACTCAAACTATCAAAGAATTAGAAGATTATTATAATATTGAATTATTTACAAGGATGAATAGAGGTTTAGTAATTACAGATGAAGGTATTGCTCTTTTAGCTAAAGCTAAAGAGATTATTGAAGATTTTGAAAGTTTTGAATCAATTGCTAATGAGAGAGCTGAAAACCCAGTTATCAGAATTGGTGCTACTCTAACTTTTGGTAAGAGGTTTATACCAGAATTTGTAAAGATATTAAAAAATGCTTTCCCTGATATTGATTTGTATGTTTGTATGGACAAAACAAAATCATTAGAAGAGAAAGTATTAAAAGGTGATTTAGACTTTGCTTTATGTGAAGGTTTAACTACACATAAAGATATATCTTGTACTATTATAAAGAGAGACAGATTATTAGTTATTTCTGGTTTAAAATATGATATTAGTGATAATATCAAATTTGAAGATTTAAATAATTATGATTTATTATTAAGAGAAAAAGGCTCTTCAGCAAGGTTCTTAATTGATAATATTGCATCTAAACATGATATGAAGTTAAAACCTTTAATTGAATCTACTAGTAACTATACTATAGTAGTTAGCGTATTAAGAGATGTAGGTATCGCACTACTACCATACCCTATAGTTAAAGAATATTTAAACGCTGGTAGGATGAAAGAAATAAGCATAGATACTGATTTATCTAGAAACCTATATATAATAAGAAGAAAAGATAGAGTATTTACTGGTTTAAAGAAGAAAGTAATTAGTTTGTGTTTAAAGTATATTAAAGAACTAAATGAAAAGGATAAAGGAAATATCTAAACAATATATAATATAAAAAAATTAAGTTTCTTTATTAAGATGTTATTTTATTATAGCAAATATAAAAAGTAAGCAAAATATTATAAAAATAGTAGATATTAAAAAATGTAAGAAAATAAATTAACTAATTTTACTTAGTCTTTTTTGGTATATTTAATATTGACTTATAACATATAATAATAGTGGGCCTATCGACTCAAAAAAAATTCTGATTTTTTCGTAACAAAATAGGCTCAACTACTTGACAAATAGGTCTTGTTGGTGTACACTTTAAACAAGTAAGGTTGGTGAAAACCAACTGGGGCTAGCCTTTATGGTTGAGGTCCATCGACTGCCGGGTAAAGCCCGGCTTTTTTACTAGACTGCAAAGGAGGAGACTGTGAAAAAAGAACTTAGTATTTTTATAGATGAAAGCGGCGATTTTGGCCCATATGATAAACACTCTCCTTTTTATATCTTTTCCTTAGTATTTCATGATCAGTCATATGACATCGGAAATGAAATTCATAAGCTAGAAAACAAACTAGAATCACTTGGATTACCTAAAAACTCACTGTTATCATGTAGGACCAATGATCAGACGAGAAGAAACCTATTCTTCTTTTAATATCGAAGAACGCCGTAAACTTTTGCTTCAGCTTTCCACTTTTATTTCTAAAATCAATATATAATATGAAAGCTTTATTGTTGAAAAGCGCAAAGTTCAAACAAAAGAAGATTTGTTAAGCGAGCTATCAAAACAGTTTTCCACCTTCCTAAAAAACAATATAGACTATTTACTATCATTTGACCGAGTCGTTTTATATTATGATTATGGACAATCAGATCTGGGAAAAATGTTGTTGACACTGTTCCACGCCTTTCTTTCCAATTTTGAATTCAAAAAAGTATCACCTATCAATTATAGACTTTTCCAAGTGGCAGATTACATTTGCACACTGGAACTAGTTGATTACAAAATGAAAAAAGGTCTTTTAACTTATTGGGAAACACAATTCTTCTATGCCAAACAAGCTTATAAAAAATCATTTTTACGACCTTACAAAAAGAAACAATTTCATACTGTAAATGGTAAAATAAGTTTATAGAAAAATGGTAATATAACATTTAATAGATTTGGTAATTTAAAGTTTATAAAAATGGTAATTACAATTTAATAATTTTGGTAATTTAAAATTAATAAAAATGGTAATTTAAAATTTATAATTTTGGTAACTTAATTTTAATAATGGGTAATTTAAAATAAGTGGGGGTCAAAACACCTTTAAAGAACATGGGGGTGGGATAGATCCTAATAGAAAAGGCTCTATTATGAGCCTTTTATTATGGATTAACATACATTTATTTATATATGTTATTACAGTTAGTATATAATTAATAAGTTGATAATATATTAAATTCACTTGGTAAAGCTATTATAAGTTGATAATTTGTTATAAAAGCACATTTGAAAATAAAAAATAATTTATATTTGAATGATTATGTAGTAATATAATAAATGTAGACCCCCTTGTTAAGGATATAATAAAGTTAACCAAAAAGCAAAGACTAAATTGGTTAAATTTACTTAGTCTTTTTTGGTTTATTTAATATTGACTTATAACATTTAAACTAATATTGTTTAACTAAATACATAATTAAGCCTGCTGATAATAGATAATCTATTGTATTAATTTGTAATAATACTTTATTTTTTTGGTTAAATTAATATTGGCATTTAACAATTCATTAAAAAAAGGTTATTTATGAATTTTTTCTTAAAATAATAAAAAATCTATGCACATACTATAAAAATCTATATTTTCCTTTACCCTTGCCACTAACTGGAAGAATAATTTTAAGTTCTAATAAGTAATTAATATAATTAGTTCCAGATCCGTTAGAGCATTTTAAATACTCTACTATATCTCCTCTTCCAAAGATTGAATTAAAGTATTTACTAAAAATTTTTATTAACGATTTTTTTATCGTTTGAGTAAATTTAGATTCGTTTATTATACCTATAATATCTTTACTATTTATCTTAATGTCTAAATTTTGACTTTCAATGTCTAAATTTTGGCTTTCAATGTCTAAATTTTGACTTTCAATGTCTAAATTTGTTCTTTCAATGCTCAAATATTTTAGTTTGCTTGCATATTTAATGTATTTTGCATTAATAGGTATATTCACTGATGTAATATCTATATTTTCATCATATTCTTCAAAATGGAACATTTCGCTTCCATTTTCAATCATTGCTCTCTTGGCTTTTCCAATGCCAGATCCAAATGATTCTATTAAATCTAGAGACTTAAACATTTCTCTAATTGATGGATTTTCATACATCCTATTTGGAAATGATTCTTTTGTATTTAAATCAGTAATTGTTATTGGAGGGATTGGTCTATTATAATTTGTTGCTACAATTGAGTTTTCATATACATAAATTTGAATAGTTCTTGGATTTTCATAATTCTTATGCACAATAGCGTTTGTTACTAATTCTTCTACTGTTGAATACGGATAATTATAAATTGTTTCACTTTCTAGTTTATCTTCAATACGTAATGTTACAGATTTTAAATATTTATTTTTAATATCATCCATCACGTTTTTTACTTGTTTCCAAATTGGTCCACGATATTCTTTAGATGTCATTATGGACTCTCCATAACTACTCTTATATATCAACTCTATATATGAATATGGTATAAACTTTTCAGGATTTCTTGCAAACATCAAAATAGCGAAGTTTTTCACCATGTTTGTAGTAGGATCAATTAATTCCATATTTTGAGCCATTTCTTGTTTAGATAAAATACTAGTATTATTTCGATTAGATGTTTGATTTAAGTATTCTCTTATATAATCAACTTCTAAATCATCAAGTGTTGCATTTCTAGATAGTTCTTCTGTAAAATGATAATTAGAAAATTTTCTCAATAATTCATATTCTTCTTTCACAGTAGCTAAACGTGATTCACGTTCTACTCTAACATATCTACCGCGTTTTAATCTAATTGTTTTATCTTTTTCAGCTTTTTCTAATACTTCATAAGGTCCATTATTATTTATTGTGAATGCTACTATGACAAAATATCTACCATCTATTTTGGCATGGGTTACATCAAAGTTTATTTTTGGTTTAATAAAACTCACTAGCGACATAATTGAGTTTTCAACTGTTTCAAGTTCGCTTTCATCATAACCTGAAATAGGTCTAATTGGTGTCCCTTTCAATTCTGGTTCACTATGTTCTTCAACACCAATAAGCAACATACATATATTTCTATTCATTAAATTATTGCTAAATGAACATAATGTTTTTAGAATTTTGTCTTTTATAAGATATGATTTTTTATATTCTAAATAATCGCCTTCTATTCTTCTTTCTTCTAAGTAGTTAATCGCAATTCTCTTTAATTCATCAAGATTCATAACAAAGCCTCCATTTTTGACATTCGTTAAATTTTTAGCCATCTATGTGTAAATTTTATCATAAATGTCAAATTATTGCAATAGAACCTTAATAAAAGAGGCTAAAAAGCCTCAAAAAATCAAACTAACCACAAGTTAATTTAAATTACCTTAATTATAATCCATAAAGCTGGGCATACACCAAATTTTACTGAATATTATTTATGTTCTTGATAATACTTTGCTTGAACATCGTACATATTTTTATAAAATTGATTTTTTTCACATAAAACAAAATGAGAGTCAAAGCCTAATATTTCACCGTTATCCATTAATATTATCTTATTTGTTAATTTAACAATAGACAATCTATGCGTAATCATTATTGCAAACTTTTTACTAATTATATTACTAAATTGTTGATAGATTTCATTTTCAATAATTGGACCTAACGCCGCTGTTGGCTCATCTAATAAGTAAATAGGGGCATCATGATATAAAGCACGAGCAATTGCTATTCTTTGTGATTCCCCACCAGAGGGGTTCAAATCCACTTTCATCGTATAACTTAAACATCTGAGTATCAAAACCATTAGGTAAAGATTGTATTTTTTTAGAAGCATTACTTCATTGCAAACCTTATGCAGTTTATCATAATTAACATTATTATTTAAAACAATATTTTCTTTTATGGAAACAGTATATAATCTAAAGTCTTGAAATACAGGTGAAAATAATTTTTGATAAGCCTCATACTCAAATTCATTAATAGAACCCAATTTATCGACTTTTTATTGTATCATTTTAGTACATCTAATATGGCAAAGAAGAGTCATTTTGATACAAAGTGAATACCCCTCCTCCTATTCGGTAAATTGTACTATTTTCGAAAAAATAAAGGTTTCATTTTTCAATTTTATTTTCAATTATTCTGTTAAACCATCTAGTTTTAAAATATCAATAGATTTATTTAACAAATTATCGATTTCAATTGCTAATAGTGGGCGGGTATATAATTCATACTTTTTGTTTTTATAACAAGACTCAGTAATCATTATTGGTATTCCTTTGTTTTTGCAAATTGAAACAAGTAAATATTTATTTGCAAAAGATATATTCTCTCCCATAATCAAAATAGAAGGCCTAACCTTTGCTATTACTCTATGCGTGTTAAAACCTTGTTTGGCATCAAAGACAAGCATTCTAATTTCTTTTTCGTGTTGCCAAGACGGATTTTTAATAAATAAATTATCATATGCGCTATCGTTTGTATCCGACACAAAATTTTTAATAAACGTCTCCGAAAAGTCGATAATATGATTATCCTTAATCGAATTTAATATTGATTCAACAAGAATATCTGTGGCATCAAAAACCTTATAACTGTACTTAACTTTATTAAAAAGTTCATTGACATTATACTCTTTCGTTTCTTTTATCGATTTTATTATTTCACTTTTTTTATAACCTACCACAAATCCTTTTCCATAATCTCCATAGTGAGACCACATAACTTGATTTGTCTTTTTATGTGTAAAGCATCCAATTAAAAACTTCGATTTTAGTTTTTTTATAGAATCTACACAAAGTATGTTTGCAAATTCAACAACTACATGTTTACCTTTTTCGCTTTTTAAAAATTTTAAGCGTTCCTCAAATGTTTTGTTTCTTTTTGTATCGTTTGCCATGGCTTGCAAAAAATTGTTGCTTAAATACGGTTTATTAGCAACAATATCTAAATCATAGCCAATCGTCATGTCGTGTGAATCATTAAATGTATCTCCTGAAGAGATGACAAGTTTATCATTTATTAATTCATCTATAGAATACTCGGTTATTTTTCTATACCTATATAGAAGACTATTATTTATATATTTGTTCATTGTTGTAAATCACCCACTTTAAAAGATAAAATTTAATCAAATAATGCCCCATTTTAGTTCTTTATGTAATGTTTCAAATTATTTACTGATTTATTGCCCGCTGTACCTTGTGTAGGTGATACTATATGATGACTACAACCATGGAGCGAAAAATCTTTAGAAAATTTTATTCCCCAACTTTTCATCATATTAGCGTCAACAATTAGCCCATAATTTGTACACCATTCTTGCGTAATTGTGATAGTTGTTCCAGATGTTAGGCCATCTATAACACTTAAAAAATCCTTGTAAGTACTCATAAAAACATTATTCCTTTCTAAAAACTATTTATTAATTATTTCTTTAAGAGAGTTTTCGGACATAGATTCTATCTCTTCAAATATGGAATGCTTAATTAATTCTACTCCGTTTTTTTCTTTATAATATTCGTTGACATAGTTAATATAATAGTCTACTTTTGCTTTTGCCCTTAAATCTTTATTTAACTGACATTCAGCTTTATTTTTAATCATATATGCTTTTAACGAATTTCGAAATGCAGCATCCATTTTTTCATTGGTATATTTTAATGGATTTATACACCAAAATGAATCAATGTCGAGATATAATCCTCCGCTATATTTCATTGAACTATTTGGATTACCGATAGAAATAGTATTTTTATCTATTATAATTCTTGGAAAAATTGCACAAGATGATTCTAATGAATAAGCTCTAATTAAAGCATCACCTAAAATTATATTTTCATCAATATGCATTGTCCCTTTAGAAATAGCCCCTCTAAACAAAATTCCTCCGGAGGTTAAACAACGATATGTAAGATTGCCTAGAATATTACATAATTCATTAAATGCTTTCACTTCATCATTTGTACACTCTATTCCAATAAAGAAATTGTCAGAAAAAGTTCTAAAAACGATATCCTTTCCATGAACTTCTTTATTAATTATATGAGTAATTAACCATAATTCTTCTAAACACTCTTCTTTCTTTTTATAATATTTAGCCTTGGTGCCTAAAACATCTATAAAAGCAACGATGTAATTGCCAGTACATGTGTATTTTTCATCTAAACCTTCAACTCTCATATAAACTCCTTTTTATTCAACTCACCAACAATATATTTTCCTTTTACCCACAGACATTGTTTGTACATTTCAATACCATCTAGTTTTAAAGGTTTCTTTGTTGAATCAATACCACTTATTTTAAATTACCTATATAGTTATTTGGTTTGATAGGATTTTAGGTATGCATGGTTTGCATACAAAAGTCCAAGTTATGGGCTTGACCTATACGCGTGCGTGTTTCCTTATTTGTTAGTCTCATTATGAATGACATCAACACACATTCCTTGATATAGAGGATGCAGCCTAACATAAAGATTATATGGGACATTGTACAAACGCCAATCATCTTTATATAACACCAAATTTATCCTTTAAAATAGATGAATACATATTTACAAACTGTTGCATTTCATCTTGAGAAATTTTGCCTTGAGGTAATTTGTTTTGCAATGTTTGGTATAACGAAGAAACTATATCTTCAAAAGGTTCGTCTTCAATATTTGTTACGATAGGTGTAGCAAGTTGATATAAAAGCTGGTTATTCTCTATTGCAATATTTAATCCATCAAAATAAAAATCTTGTTTTATTACAAAAGATGCAATGTCTCCAATACATACATTTTGATGATTAATAATAAACTTGTTTCTTGCCTTTTCATTGCTAAGCCTAAAAAGAATTCTAAATTCATGTTGTACAGCGTAATCATCATCCTTTAAGAAATATTCAAATGGCCTTGGCATATTACAAAAATAATTCAATTTTTTTGTTTTGTAAAAAACCGGACCCATATAAATATCTCTTATATCACAGCCAAGATTTATAATAGATTGCCTAATTAAATCACAAAATTTATAAAAATCCACAATAAGAGCAACCATAGGTTTGTCTCGAGAAGATAATAGTTTGTAATTTTCTTTTGTTACATTTGGATAAAAATCACTGAAATAATCTTGTGATACGCAAACATATGTTTGCATTGAATCATAGTTGGTTTTAATAGGGCCGGTAAAATCTGATAACTTAATACCATAAAAACAACAACCGAACCATTCACTATCATCTCTAAAGTATTTATATCCATTATCAACTTTTTGCTCTATCAAAGATTCTTTTGTATCCACATGCCTTGTTGTAAAAGCAAAACATCCCTCATCCTTATCTAACTGGCCAAAGTTGCATTTTTCTGAATTTCTCCATTCACTAGGTCTTGAAAAATGAATAGCACCATTTTTTACAAAATCATCAATGTATTGTTCCGTTATCACTTTTACCGCAATAACCGGACGCTCATACTGCATCGGAAGTTTTATCGTTATTTCTTTAGTCAAACTATATCCTCCAATTGAAATCTAATTACTGTGGAATAATGGCCTTCCATTCTCCTAAAGTTACCAATAACCTAAATAACTATCTTTAAAAGAAAGAACAAAATCTACTTTTTCTGGAAGATTCATTTACTCTATCTAGAAGGAACAAAAAATATCCACTTTATTACAAGGTTATACTTATCTAATAAGTTCAATATCAAATCACTAGTATTATTTAATATTGAAAAGAGGAGATTCATTATTTCCTCTTAATACATTGTATTAACTTGTCTTTGTCCTCAAATCACATGAATTATTTAAGATTAAAAATTATTCTTTATTTTTATTCCATTGAGTGTCAACATGCAACTTATATTTGAGTTCTTGACATCTCCATATTTATTAATTCTCTCTTTAGGAGCAGTAAAAACTAGTTCTTTTTTGGCACGTGTTACCCCTACATAAAAAACACTTAATTGCTCTAAATATTCTTTTTCATGGCCTGCCAAAATATTTGCATAGCAAAAACCATTTATTCTTTGAGGATTACAAAATTGACACAACGATGGATAATTAGGAATTGTATAGTCAATACAAGATGGAATAAGAACATAATCCCACTCAAGTCCTTTTGCTCCATGAATTGTTGAAACAATTACATTTTTTTCAACCAAATCCATATTTTGTTTTAATGATCTTGACAAAAAAGAATCTGATATTAAAGAAAGCTTTTCTAAATCGGTTAAAAATGAATAATCAATAAATATTCTATCAAAAAACAATCGCGTCAAATCTAATAAAGATTTAATAATAACGTTATTATTTCCTTCATAATATTTCTCAATACTAATAAACAATTTATTAAGAAAAGATTTACTTATTTTGCACCCTGTCAAATAGTAATCAGCTAAAATCCTTGAAGCATTAATATGGTATTCTATATATTCAGAATCATCTTCACTAAATAATGCATAGAAATAATCAATTTTTTCTTTTTCAAATTTATTGAGCATACACTCTAGATTTCGACTTCTTGATTGAACTAAAATAGCCAATTTGCTATTCAATTCATTCGTCCTTTCTATCAATCGTTTTGCAAAATTGATTTCATCATTTATAGTATCAAATCGTTTTAGTTGTATTTCTGATAAGTCGTCATTTGGAACTTTTATTCCTTCGGCATTCCTTCTAATATTTCGATCTAACAAAAGCATATTTTTGTTATCTTTAAAGCGATAGTTTTTATTTAAATTTATAACTGTCATTGATAAACTATTAATTGCTTCGTCTAGCAAGTCTGGTATTGCACCAATAAAGCCATAAATTCTTTGTAATTTGTCACCCATAAAAAACAAATGAGAACTTTCATCAATTAGAAAATTTATAATTTTCCAACTAAGATAATTAGTATCTTGAAATTCGTCTATTAATATATATGGATATATTTTCTTATAAAAGAGCAACAATTTTGGATATCTTTCAAATAATACAATCAAATAAACTAGATAGGAATTATATGTAATCACATTAATATCCAACAATTTAATCAATAGATTAAAGTATTCTTCTATATTGCTGTCTATAAAACCCCTATCACAATTTGTAACATTTTTAGAAAATTCTAACAAGAAATTTTTCTCATTTTCATTCAAATTACAATTTTTTTGTTCTATTACTTTTTTTTCATCCAAAGGTAGGATTTCGTTTATTTTCCTTAAACGTTCGTCCAATAAATATCCATACTTAGATAAAACGGCTCGTGCAAAACCATGATAATTAGAAATAGTAATTTTTTTCTTGATGATATCTAATGATGTACCTAAAATGCTTGGACAAAATTCATAGATGTCTTTCTTCATTTTAAAAGCTGCGTTAACGCTAAAAGTAAGAGCTAGCATTTTTCCATATTTCAATTCGCTACATTTTTGTGACAATACGAAACAAATTTTACTAATTAATGTTTTTGTTTTTCCACATCCTGCTGGAGCAACCATCATTATTCGCAAATCATTAGAAAAAATAGCACCTAATTGAGCTTCATCACCATTATGTTTGGCTTTAATAATATCTTGTATATCCATTTTTTATTATTTAACCAAACTATATATTTTTTTAATAGCTTTTTTATAGCTATCAGGAATGTTGTCTACAGAAATATTTTCGGATAGGTAATTGCTTAGTAAAGCTCCTTTATTATTAGAAAACCACGCTACATATGCTAAAAAATATTCGCTTTTCAAAGACGGCATAGTTAAGTCCTTCAACACAATATCACTTGTAACATTAAGATTTAAACAATACTTTTTATTATATTTCTCTAAAGCACTTTTTTGTACAACCGCATTATTTCCTTTTTTATCATTTTCCGATACAACTTGTTCTAAAAATGATGTACTTCCTTTTTTTATTAATGTAGCAACTATTTCGCTATCAAAACATAATTGATTTGTATAGTAAAGATTTGTATAAGTTCCAATGCTAGCTAATTTGTCTTTATCGATGATGCCAACGGCTTTGACTTCTAATTTTTCAAATAATTTCATTAATGGTAAAACCGATTCTGCTCCATTAGCATTGATGAGAGTTACTCCATAAGAATCAAAATCAATATTCATCTTTTTAGCAAAGCCAGGAAAACTCCAACGTTCTGAATAACCTTCAAAGATTAAAGTGCCTCTAGCAAACATCGCTTCTTTAATGGTTCCATATTGAATATAAAGATGATTTTCTTCTTTTTTATTTAATGCCAAAGTCTTTGCTGATACTACTTGTGTTTGGCCTCTTGCATCTTTGTAAAATCTAGACACATTATGATAATCATCATTTAGGATATAAGGAGAATGAGTTGAGATAATAAGTTGAGCTCTAAATTCGTCAATATTAAAAACATTTTTTAGAAGGCTATTAAATCCCTCATCATTACCTTCACATATATTTTGTAAATTAGTTATTAAGCTTCTTTGCATTTGAGGATGCAAATGAATCTCGGGTTCGTCCATTATAATTAAAGCATTGATCCTTGAAATATCTTCTTTCTTTTTAAGAAAATTAATAATTTTTTCAAAAATTGAAAGTATTATCATAACATTATATTGAATTCCATAACCAGATTTTGAAACATCGACATCGTTAGAGTCTTTAAAACCAAGAACGCTTGATACAAGATCTTCATTTTTTGAAAACACTTTGGCTTTAATACCATACTTAGATTGAGGAATAATTTTCCCTAAGTTATCATTTATGTATTTCTCAACTTTTTTCACTTTAGAATTATTTAAAAAATCTTCATTATGATCATTGATATATTTTTTTATTAAATGATTAAGCAATGAGGCTGCACCTTTGGTTTTTTGAAAAGAAATCTCATTTTTTGGGTTCCTAATAGAATCATAATCAATAACTAGCAATTTTTTTAAATCACTGATGGAAATTGGTTGTTTTGTTTGCAAATGTTTATAACTTAAACTAGAATCCTCGTCTTCTTGTTCAACAACAATATCAACATTTTGAGGATTGTTCGGATCACATAAATCTTCAAATATCCCAATTTCATCGCTATCCAAATGTACTGAAAGAACAAATTTAATGCTTTTGTTACAATCGCAAAAATCATCTGCTTCAAATTTTCTATTATTTAAAATATTAATTAATGCATGCAACACATTAGTCTTTCCAAGATTGTTTTCTCCAATAAAAAACGAAACGGAATTCGAAAAAAGAATTTCTAAGTTACCTAAATTCCTATAATTATATATATTTATTCTTTCAATATTCATGAAAATGCCTCCAATCTTTTCTTAGAATTTCACTACAACTTTATAAATTTAATTTTTAAACTCAAAACAATAACATTATTTAAGTTTAAATACATCCACCCAAGGTCAAAATGACTCTAATATGTTTATAGCCTGTATTTTTATTACTGCATTCCATTACAATGTAATATTCATCATCATTTTCGGCCATAACAACAATGCCCTGTGAATATTCTGTTTTCCAAAGAGGTCCGACACCATAATAAGATGAAACAAATTCATTTGTTGGGTTAGGGCAATCTACATCGAAACCATTTTTATGCAACCAAGCATGATAATTCTTTATTGCAGGTGGAAAACCCATAATTTGGAATGAAGAAAGAATAGCAGATTGCATCTCAACTTCTGACTCCATATCTGTTAAAACATATTTTACTGTTGGGTCTAATTCATAACCATCTTTAGGATTTGGATTCTTATATTTAGATAAAATAATTTTTGTCATTTTAGACACCTCCTTGTTTATTCATCTTTTTCTTCGCTGGCTCTAATATTAGTATAAGGTTGTTTTTTTGATACATATTCATCAATTTTAAGAAAAGATTCGCCAAGTTCGTTTAAGCCTAAAGCAAGCATATATTCAGCAACCTCACCACTATGATCTATGCTCCTCATCGGATTAAGCGATTTTCGATATTTCTCAAAAGTATCACCTACCACAATCCATTCATCTTTTTCTTTATCATACCAGCAATTATATTCTCTCCATTCATTCTTATCTTCCTCTTCATAAAAATCATCGTCCGCAGTAAAAGTGGCCCAAGGAAAAAGACGAGGAAATACCATTTCGTATGGAGTAAACGGAAACCAATAAGGATATGAATAAATCTCTTCCCCATTTTCATCATTAACAATAATTTCTGTTGTTCCTTTTCCACTGCTTTTATTAACCCATTCAGTGGAATGTAATTTGACTGTTCCACCATTTTTAATTATTTCCATAAAATTCTTTTGCGATAACAAGAAATTATAATTAACAACATGCTGTGGCAAATTAGTAATCGATAATAATTTTTCATTTGATTTAGAATCCAAAAAGGTTTGTTTAAGTGGAACATTGACAAAATATCCTTTCCCATTACCTTCTTTAGTTTTTTTAATAGTATCACTCGTTAATTTTTCCCAAATAGAAGTGTTATTCTCTGGATTGTACAAAATAACAATGCAAGGAAGTGAGTTCATGGTCCAATAGGAATATTGCCTATCATTTATATCTCTAAAAATGACATTACCATCACGTATTTCATCGAAATAACTTTTCCCAGATTTAATTTGCAATGCCAATAGTTGCTTAGGGCTATCCGATTCATCTATAAACTCTATATGAGCATCAATCCCTATATCATTGAAAGGCTGTGGACGAAAAAGCCATTTATTTTTTGATGCTGTAAGGCCACAATAATTGACGCCTTCATTCTCTGTATAATTTGCCATAAAATCCTCCTTTTTCAAATATGTTCACAACAGCGCATTAACAGTTATTAAACTATTGTTGACTGTTGCTTTTTATCAAATCTATATAAATTCTACTATTTTCAATAATTTAAATATACGCGGATATATCGCGGATATATCATCAATGTTACTTTTTAAATGATAAAGCAACGACAGTTTCAACGTGAATAGAATATATAAATATTAATGCAACCTAAATTAATTTTATTAATAATTTTTAAATATAAGACTTAATAACTCTTATAAATTAATTATACCATTATAAAATTAAAGAGTCAAAAACTTTAAATTTTATTTTTTTCATTTAATTTTCATTATTTATACATACATTTCAACAATCCTCTACTAACACATTCTTTCTATACCATTTCTATTTTGAAATATACTATAACTTTAAAAATAGCATGCTAAACTACTATAGATTCGTTTTATGTTGTAAGGACAATAAATTGTACTATGGACAAAATAAGAATATCTGTAATGAAAAAATATAATAACCATGCAGAAGACTTTAACTATAATTTTAGAAGAATACTTTATGCTAAAGAGATATTCATATTATTTCATTTATGAATTTGATAATATTAATTCTAATTATTCTTATATTCTTAAACTTAAAATGTATTTAGATAAATCAGGCATTTTAAAATATTTATTAGATATCGATCCTAAATTAGCTACAGCTTATCATTTAACTAGTATGTATAGAGAATTTAATAAAACGGCTAATATAAATAATGCAAAAGATGAATTAGAAAATATTATAGAAACATATTCAAATTCATCTATTTCATATTTTAATGACTGTGCAAAAACATTAACACATTGGAAAGAATGTATTCTAAATTCTTTTATCGAAGTTCCTTACTCAAAAGAATATAGAAGATTATCTAATAGTCCTTGTTAGGGTATAAACGCTACATTAGAAAAAATCAAACTTAATGGAAATGGATATACTAATTTCTACACATTTAGAAATAGATGTATTCATGTTATAAACAAAGATATTCCTATATCAGATAGTAAAACAAATAAACGCTAATTCTGACAAAAATAAAATGTCTACCTTACTATATTGTAAAGTAGACATTTTTTCACCAGAGTTTTTGACAGGGGCCATTTATGGCCTAAAAATAAATAAATTTTTATTTATTTTTCACCAGAGTTTTTAACAGACCCAATTATATCTTTAACAATTTTATATATTAATTCATACACTATTCTCGTCTACATCTTCTAAATATATATCTTTGCTATAATTGAAAAATTTTTTCATTTCTACAATTTCATCATCATTATCTTTGTATAAAAGCGAACTAAAATCGCTACGATAATAATCTCTAGAATTACCAGCAGAATATAATTTTTCACCCATGCCTATCCAAACCAAATCATATTCATTTCCTAAAGCTTTCTTAAGATAATCAGTTTTAATATATAGGCCTTTGAGATTACTATTCATAACAAATGAGAAATCAATACATACGATTTCATTGTTTTGATCTCTCCAAACGCCTAATTCATCCATTTTCAATCTTAGCCTATCAACCAAAAATTTGCATGGAATGTTCATAGTAATGGTTTCATCTTTTGAAAAATCATATTCTTCTTCCCATAAATACGAATATGCTGAAGTCATCATCGGTGAAATTTTTTTCATAATTGGTGAATTGACATCTTTCAAAACATCTTCAATTATAATTGTTTGAGTTTCAAATGTGTCTCCACTTATTTTCACATCTGGAACTACTTTTCTTTCTTTTTTGGACCCAATTTTTATTTCTTCTTGAATAAAACCATCATTATATATTTCATCTTTAAAAGCCGGAGACCAACAATATTCATGTAGAAACAAATTATAATGATCAGATACTTCAGCAGGCCCAAACCATCTACCAACAAAACTACAATTTGATAAATCGCTAATAATACTAGGTTTATCCTTTTTATATACAATGCAAGCGGTTTGTTTCAGCCAAACATCTTCATATTCGTGACTATAATCATGACTAGACTTTCTGGAAAACATTCCATATAAATGAGTCCAAGAACAGCCATTAGAATCTTTGATATTAACCAAATTATCAAACAAATATGAATCTTGCTTATTAACCCACCGCAACGGATCTTCTAAATCCCAACAATTATAATCAATTTCATTAAATGATAATTTAGTATCAATAATTCTTTCATTTCTTTTAAAAGTTAACGATGGATCAAAATCACGTACATATGGATTCCATGAACCCAAATACTTATCGCGCTTATAGTCTGAATATTCTTCGTTAAAATCATAGTTATCAGAAACAAGTGCCAGTACATGATACATAGTAATCCATTGATACTTTTTTCCTATTCTTTCAATATTGCCTCGACGACCACGACCCGTCCCTATCTTAATATCATAATCGGTAAATAACTTATTGTCATATCCTAAGTCAATAATGTGTTGATATGCGTATTTAAAAATTTTTGAAAAGTCTTTCCCAATTTTAAAATTTCTTAAAGATGATTGGAAAGTATATCGACCGAAATCACCATACATTCCTTTGGCAAAATTTCCAACATTATATTCCGGGGTCATTGACCATTTAATGTCTTGAGTTCCCAAATGTCCAAGTTCTTCAGAATACTCAGGATATTCCGATTCCAACAATTTTTCTGACACATCATTAATAGGACTTTTTTTATAAGGAGGCATCAAATTAGATATTTCAAACGATAATTTAATTCCTAATTTAAAAGAATATTGAATGATATTCAAAGCATAATCTCTCAACAAAATATCAGGGTAAATAATATCTTGATTAAATATGTTTTCATACACTACCTCTGTTAAGTGAATATATAAATCTGTAGGCACATCTTCAGACAACAATAAAGCACCATAAGAACAGCCATATAATCTTGACAAAACATATGGATCGTTTACAGAGTTAAAATCATTTAGCAACAAAATAACAGATGACAAATCATTTTTTAATAATTGAACAAGAATTTTAGAAGAATAATCTCTTAATCTCCTATTCGATGATGCTAAAAACCAAGTTAAAAGATATAAATATGCTTTTTTGTTTGATTCGTTAATATATTCAATCTTAATATTTTCAATAAGATAATAAACACCATTATAGTTTTCAAACGAGTCATTTATATAAATCGTCCATTTTGAATCCCTTTCAGCAAGACTTAGAGAAAATAAATAATCAGATAACAAAAACACATTATTAAATGAATCATTTTCTAAACATGAAATAAGATATTCAAAAAGAATATTGATAGAATTTGATATATTAGCTAAAGGAAATAGGTGATTTATATAAAAATCATATTTTATAAAACCACATGGATAATTCCTTAGGGAAGAAATAAAATCTGTTAAAATAGCATGAATAAACTCAATTTTATTAGAAATATTTTCAGATAAATTTTCTAAAATTTCAAAGCATTCATGTGACTCATGATTTAAAATCATACACGCAGAAAATTCACCGGGTATTTTTTCACAACATATTCTGTTATCAACAATTTTAAATATCTGATTGATTTTTTCTTCAATAGAATATGTAGAATGAATAACATTTTTCAAAATATAATTTCCAATAATGTAATCATTAAATCGTTCATAATTAAAAGATACAAATTCTTCATCATCTTCATTTAAATAAGAAGTCAATATGTTGGCACGTAAAAAGCCCTTTACATATTCTTCGGATTTTGGATTTTCACGCATGATGACAGATAATGAAACAAATTGTGAATTCTTTTCAAAACATTCTTTGGAAAACGTTTTAAGAAAACATGGATAAAAACGATTAGCACTATCTACTCGTTTAATTGAATTAATATTCTCTTCTTCAATATATAAAAGTTTATTTATTATTTTTATAATATCTAAATTTTCATATGATTCATTTCTATCAAAAATTTTGCAAAAAGTGTCTAAAAATAATGGATTCCTAAATTCATAATAATATTTATGAGATATGTAGTGAGGAATACTATAATAATCAAAATATGTCTTAATCGCCTCATCTACATTGAAGTCAAATCCACGCAAAGTCAATTGATAATCTTTAATCTCTTCTAACAATGAACTATCAAAAAACAATCTTTCATATGTTTTTCTAATTGAACAAATCAACTTTACATGATTGCATTTTGATATTTCAAATAAAATATTTGATTTAAAGAAACTTTTCCACACATCGTTATATCTGCATTCATTTAACGCATCAATAACAATTACAACATTTTTCGAAGTCAACTGTGCATAAGCTTCAGCAGCTTTAATAAATGATGCAAACGATAATTTATCATTTAGATTTAATAACTTCATTAATTGCTTATCTGGCATATCATCAAACACAAACTTAGAACCTAAAAACAAGAGCATGTTACAGTTGTTTTGTTCTAATACATTATCTGCTAAATGGCCAAGTAAATGACTCTTTCCGATTCCAGCATCTCCTTCAATTATAAGAAAATTATTAAAGTGATTAGCTAATAATTTATTATGCTTGAAATCAATGTATCCAATAAGACTTAATAAATAATTGTTATTTTCTAATTCATTTTGCAATTTTGTTCTTGTTTCATTATCGATATCTTTTAGAGTTTGCTCTTTTATTGAATCATTTACATTATTTATTTTTTCAATTAACTCACCAAACTCATTATAAAAATCAAATATGAGTTTATAATTACAAACGTTCGGTAAAGACAAGTTATCAATCTTTGTTATAACACTTCTTGATAAAAGAGAATCTATTTTACCAACTTCCACTTTAACATAATTTAAAACTTCTTTTGCATAATCTATAGGAAAAGAAAATGAAATAAAAGAATTGAGTACCTTCTCATATGTTTTTGTGACAATATGAAGTCTTGGATTATATTTAGGATATAACGCATCAATTGCTTGTTTTAAGTTATTTTCAAATAGTTCTCTACTTAAAGAAAATTCACCAAAAAACAATTCTTTGATGTTAACATATTGTTCGTTTAAATTAATTAAATCTAAAATACTATTATCACAAAATCTAATAATTTCAACATCAATGGAACTTAATTCGTTAACAATATTTTGATAGCTTTTAGAATTTGGATCAAAATTCTTATTTGAAAAGAATACAACTTTATTTATTTTACCTGAATAATATTTCTTAATCTTTTTTGCGCTATCCAAAAATTCAGAATAAATATTATCGCTATTAATATATTTCGCTTGAAAACTTATATATGAATCCGAAACGTTAACAGGCTCAACTTCGATGCCTGGATTATTTGATTTTTGTGGAAGTATGTCAGTTGGATTATTTATATATTTAAGTCTAAAAATAGCTCTGCACATTGACTCAAAATCATCTTGCAAATTTTTAGAATGTGCTTCAAAATCTATCCAATTTAGCATGTTAACCTCCATTATTTTTATTTTGGCTTCTTCTCATTACACCAATTCAATCAGTCAAACGAAACTATATATTAGAAAAGTTATTTGATAAATTTGGTGGGATTTGAGAATTTGAACCTCACGATATATGTTCTACGGCATTTGGTTATATTATTACTCATTTTTTGTGTTCGCAATCCCCACATAAGACGGCTCCCACCACAAAAATGAAGCAAATTGCCATAATTATCATCCCTCCATTAAACTTAATTTTTAATTTGTTTGAAAGTTGGAGTTCGAACTCTAATTTTGTAATAATACAAGCAAATGCTATTAATGTAGACAAAGTTATTTCCTATCCGTATAATTCTTCTTCAACCACTCATGGTTAGAAGCAACACATTCTTCAAGCCACTTCTTACCTTCAGGAGCTAAATACCATTCAATGGTTTTCTTGATACCAACTTCAAATGTAGTAGTTGGTGCCCAACCTAAATCTCTCATAGCTTTTGCAGGATCAATAGCATATCTTTGGTCGTGTCCATGTCTATCAGCTACATGAGTGATAAGTTCTTCACTCTTTCCCATTTCAGAAAGGATTCTCTTTACTATATAAAGATTATTTCTTTCATTATGACCACCAAGATTATATACTTCACCTATTTTACCTTTTTCAATTACAGCAAGAATTCCTCTACAATGGTCTTCAACATATAACCAATCCCTAACATTTAATCCTTCCCCATATACAGGGAGAGATTCATTTTTATCTGCTTTAGAAATCATCAAAGGAATTAGTTTTTCTGGGAATTGATATGGTCCATAATTATTTGAACATCTAGAAACTGTTACTGGTAATCCATATGTTCTATGGTATGCAAGAACTAATAAATCAGCTGAAGCTTTAGATGTAGAATATGGGCTTGATGTATGAATAGGAGTATCTTCAGTAAAGAATAAATCAGGTCTATCTAATGGTAAATCTCCATATACTTCATCAGTAGAAACTTGATGATATCTTTCAATACCATATTTTCTACAAGCATCCATTAAAACTTCAGTACCAATAATATTTGTAGTTAAGAATGTTTCTGGATCTAATATAGATCTATCTACGTGAGACTCAGCAGCAAAATTAACTACTATTTGTGGTTTTTCTTCTTCAAAAATTTTATATATTTCTGATCTATTACGTATATCAGTTTTATAGTGTTTATAATTTTTATTTTTTAATTCTTCTTTTATTGTGTTATGATTTGCAGCATAAGTTTCAACATCAACGTTTAAAACTTTCCATTCAGGCCTTTCAGTAAGCATTAGTTTACAAAAGCAATTTCCTATAAAGCCTGTTCCGCCTGTTACTAAAATCGTTTTCTCCATTTTTTACTCCTTGTTTTAATCATAATTCATTTCAACAGTACCAAATATATAGTATTATTAATGAAATATATAATCAATATTTCTTATAATAAAATTACCAATTCTATTTAATATTATTTATATTGTTTAAATATATATTGTTTTTAAATTTAATGCATAAAACATCTACAATCAAAATAACTAAAAATAATTATGCAATCGCTCATAAAACTTTTCAATCTAAAAAATAACTAGATCTAATAATTTTTGATTATTCCTTTAAAATACAATTCAATATTATTTATTTATAAAACATTTAAACAAAGCAAAATATTAAACAAGTTTATTCTCGAACTCGTCTTCATTAATAAAATGCATTAAATTATTAATAGTAATTTTCATTGAATCATAAACTGCAGACTCAGTTGACGAAGATATATGCGGAGTAATTATTACTCTAGGATACAAATTTATTAAATCTTTAATCTCTTTTTTTGTATTAGCTTTTTTATTCTTTTTAAAAAATAAATCGCCTTCGTTCTCAATCACATCCAAACCAGCACCCAAAATTTTTTTTGTTTTAACAAAATCGATTAAACTATTAGTATCAATTAGTTCACCTCTAGCCGTGTTTATAATTATTACATTATCTTTCATTTTTTCAAATTCTTTTTTTGATAAAAAATGATAATTTATTTCTTTATTATAAGACATATGAATTGAAATAATATCGGATTTTTCTATCAAATAATTTAATGATACATATTTCAAATATTGCTTCGCTTCTTTGTTTTCATTAACATCGTACCCAATAACACTAGCTCCCATCATATTATATAATCTAGCAGTTTCAGTACCTATTCTTCCACATCCAATTATTCCAATAATACAATTTCTAATTTCCCTTCCAAACATATAATCATTTAATCGAAAATCATATTTGCTGGATTTATGTATAGCTTCTGGAATATTTCTTAATATACTAAGCGCTAAAGCTATTCCCAATTCTGCAATAGATGATGGAGAATATCCAGGAGCATATGCTACTTTTATTCCCAATTCTTTACATGAATTTAAATCTATATGATTATATCCTACCGTTCTAGTTAACAAATATTTCAATCCATTAGCTCTTAAAATTTTTAGTGATTTATAAGATAAATTACAATTTGCTCTAACTATAATCACATCATAACCAATTCCTAGATCATAATTGTTATCACCTATATATTCCGGATTCAATTCCAAACTTATTTTATACTCTGTCTCTATTTTTTTAAAGGCATTTTTTTCATATTTTCTTACACCAAAACAAATAATCTTCATATTTCACCTTCAATCTAAAACAGAAGGATCAAATTTATATATAATCATCGAGTTATTATTTTCATCATAAACATTTAAAACACTATTTATATAATTTATTATTTCTTTCAGTCTTTCTTTTGATTTTGTACAAATATGTATCCTACACAGCATTTGTGAAAAATCACATTCTTTTTCTAAACAATCTCCCTCTTGTTGTTTCATATCAATAAAAATTACATCATTTATTTTTCTAACATTATCAATTCCAACTATTTTTGCTATTTTTCCTTTTCCTAATAAAATTGGTAATTCAAAAGAATTCATTCTAAAATATGGATTTTCTTTATTTATTATATCTTTATCATCACCCATACTTCCTGTCATAGAATACATAATTAAAGATTTTAAAATATTTATGTGGTTGTTTTTTTCAATTATGTGATAAGACATCGTACCATCTAAACGAAATGTAGGATCAAACGGAATTATATCATTATTAACTGCAAACGATTGAAATGCAATCAATCCATTTTTTATATTAAAATATTTTATTAAATTCACAAACTTATTATAACTATATTTAAGAAAAGAATCTATATATTTTGAATTAAAATTATAACCTACAGGTAATTGCGTAATATTTTTATTAAAAGAATGCATAATTCTATCACACATTGCAGATAAAGTTACTATTCCATTATGTACATTAAAATAAATCATAACTTCATCGCCATATATATATTGTTCAATAATAATTTTTTTATTGTCAGAAACAAGCATAGCTTTTTTATAAGCATTTTCTAATTCACATTCATTATAACATATTGTAATGCCTTTTGAACCACCATTATCAGATGGTTTAATAATTACAGGATAAATTATTTTATCATCTATAGAATAATTTTTGGGAACCGTAATAGAACATTCAGAACATGCTTTTTTAAACTCTAATTTATCTAAAATTTTATCTAAATAAGCATCATTAGAATAAAAAGGTTTTTCTATTAATGTTGATAAAATATTAGCAGCTAATACTCTTTTTTCACTGAAACCAGCAATTACACCTTTAATATTATTTTCGAGGCAATACTTTTTTAATGAATCATAATCAGTCCAACTTATATTTAATCCTTCATCACTTATTTTTTTGGCTGGAGCTTCGTCCCAATCAATATGAGAATCTGTGCATATAGTATAAAATCCAAGTTCTTTTGCTGCTTTTACTATCTCCATCTCATTATTATATGCCCCTAATATCAAAATTTTATCTTTTTTATCTGTTTTTGGCATTTTTCAATTTCCTCCACAACAAATTTCATATCTTCAATGTTATATCTTTGGTCACATGGAATTGGCAATATGTTATTTGCCATTTTTGATTCATAACCTTCTTTTACATTAGGCCATAAAGTGGCAACATATATATTATTCTTAACTAGTTGCTTTCTAATTAAATTTCCATTTTCAATATATAAAGGATACGCATATGGTCCTGTTGGCATAATCACATTTAATTTATTTATCATTCGAAATTCATTTTCTAAAAATAAAAAATTTTTTTCTCTCTTAGTTTTGACTTCATAATAATCTATGTCATTTAACAGTTCATGCGTTTGAGGTGACATTAGTTTTAAATCTAGTTCATATAATGAAACTTCAGATTTTTGAAATTCTTTATAATGAGCACTTGCGCCATCTAATGGTCTTCCATAAATATGTTTCGTTCTACTACTAGAATCATCAATTTCTAACTTTTGACTTATATAACAATCAGTTGACAGATAAGCGCCATCAGGTACTCCAACAAATTTCCTGCAGGAATAAATCGTATCTATGCCATCAATAGGTTCTTGAAAAAAAGCTTGAACATTATCTACAATAATATTTTTATATTTCTTCTTGTAATAAAGTATTTCTTCATTACTAAATTGACCATAATAATTTACGAAATAAAAATATTCAAAATGTTGCATTTCTTTTTCGAATATTGGGCGAAAATTTTTATCTATATGATAATACTCATATTCTATGTTTTCTCTTTCACAAACTTTCGAAGTTGTATCACATAAAAAATAAGGAATATATATTTTTTTAATATTTCTTGCCTTACATATATAAACTAGAGCATTTCTTGCTGTGTTCAATGCGATTAAATTAGAGTAATATTCACTATTTCCATGTGATTTTTCTAAACCAAAATATCCACCAATTTCTTTCATAGAACATTAACCTTTAAATACTTATCTTGATTATTAAGAAATTCTTCCAATTCATTTTGAGAATCAAATTTAACAACAAGAGTTCCTATTGCCTCATTAGCTCCTTTAAACCCTCCAATTTCAGTTCCGGATTCTATCCATAAGTCATTTTCGATGATATTGTTTTCAATAGATGGATGAGTCCATAATGAATCAAAAATACCAGGTTTTTCACTATGAAGTATGATTTCGGCGATGTTCATTTTATATGGAACTTGATAAAGTTTATTAACCGGAAGCCCAACACAAAACTTTACATATTCTGTAATCATATCTACACCAGTTGCAATGTTTACCATTTCAGCCAATCTATTCCCACCACCTCGAGGAGATACTTCCATTATATATGCTTTACCATTTATAGATTCTCTTGTTTCAATATTATAAATAGATGTTTTTAACTTAAGTAAAGAGATCAGTCTTTGAAGTTCTTTTTTTAACTCTATTTGATTATCATCACTAATACTTGAAGGCCAAGAATATGCACTTGGAGTGTAAGGATTTTCACATTTTTTATCAAATCTTTGCGAAGAAAATGAATAAAAAACCATTTCACCATCTATAGAAAAACAATCAGAATCAGAAGAAAATCCTTTTTGAAGTAAAAAATCCTCAATAATAAATTCATCACAATGAGAATAACTCAAGGCATACTCAATAAAATCTTTTAAATCTTCCTTCTTATCTACTCTTTTCACTCCTTTTGAGCCAGCAGAATCTGTAGGTTTAACAATAACCGGCCAATTAAACATATCAACATCCTTTAATGCATCATCAATATTTGTATAACTTTTAGCCATTGGTACATTAAAACCATTTTCTGTCAAAAATTTTCTAAACTTTCCTTTATTTTGTAATATACAAACAGATTCATAACTTCCGACAGAAGGTAGCCCCATTTTTTCTGCGACATACGCCATTGTTGTTACACCAGGATCACATGCAAAAGACATAATACCATCAATTTTTCTTTTTTTAGCTTCTATTAATGTTGCCTCTTTGTCTATTATAGAAACATTAACATATTCATCGGAATACTTATGCGCAATATTATTAGGAAGATAATCCGCTGTTATAACATAAATTCCTAATTTATGTGCAGAATCTATAACAGGGAGAATATATCTAGATCCACCAAGTATCATTAATTTTTTCATAGGCTTTCATCCTTTTTATAAATTTTTATTTATTGTGAATGGAATTTATAAATTATATAAACAAATAGTCATATCATAATTATATGTATATTTATCTTTCATACATTTTGTTTTTAATAATTTGCATTAATTTAACATCATTTTTGCTTTGATTAAAATATACAAAATACTATTTTTTTATAAATAATTACTTTATGTAATAATTTACATAAATTTCAAAAATATCTTTAACATTACTAATACACTTTTTATACTATATTTACTTGTTCAAACTCAAGAGGTATTGTCCATAGTCAGTCATCTTTAATTCTTCACCCAATTGTTTTAATTGTTCAGTAGAAATGAAACCTCTTCGCCAGGCTATCTCTTCAATACATGATACATAGAATCCTTGTCTATCTTGAACTGTTTCTACAAATTCAGATGCTTTCAACATGCCTTCAGGTGTACCTGTATCTAACCAAGCAAAACCTCTTTGAAATAATTTTACTTTTAATTCACCCATTGCTAAATAAGCATTATTTACAGAAGTAATTTCTATTTCACCTCTAGCTGATGGTTTAACATTTTTAGCAATCTCGACCACTCTATTATCATAAAAATATAATCCTGGCACTGCATAGTTAGATTTTGGCTCTTTTGGCTTTTCTTCAATACCTACAACATTATGGTCTTTATCAAATTCAACAACTCCAAAAGCTGTTGGATCTTTAACTGGGTAACCAAATATTGTAGAACCGGTATTTTCTTCTTTAGCTTTATTTAGTATTTTAGTCATATCTGTTCCATAAAAAACATTATCACCTAAAACTAAGCAAACTGAATCATTACCAATAAAGTCCTCACCCAAAATAAACGCATCAGCAAGGCCTCTTGGTGTTTCTTGAACCTTGTAATAGAACTTCACACCCAATCTACTTCCATCGCCTAATAATTCTTCATACATAGGAAGATCATGAGGAGTAGAAATAATTAAAATTTCTTTAATTGATGCCAAAAGCAACATCGACAATGGATAATAAATTAATGGTTTATCATATATAGGTAAAAGTTGTTTAGATATAACTTTTGTCATTGGATATAGTCTCGTTCCTTTACCCCCAGCAAGAATAATTCCTTTCATTTTTGTACCTCTTTTATTGTAAAATAATATCGCAAATGCGATTTATATCTTCTTTGCTTAAATCAGCATACATAGGGAGACATAACACATGCTCACCTAAGAATTTAGCAATAGGGGTATTTCCTTTATTATAACCTTTATAACATTCAAATTCATTAGTAATAGGGTAAAAATACTTTCTTCCAGTAATTCCTTCCTTTCCTAATTCTTCAAATATTTCATCTCTAGTTTTTTTATACCCATTAAAAATCACTGGAAAATATGCATAATTAGGGGTAACATTATTTTGTATTTCTAATGTTCTAATTCCATTAATACCATCTAATCTAGATTTATAAGTCTCAAAAACAGCTTTTCTCTTAGCTAGTTCTTCATCTAGATGCTTTAAATTGCATAATCCCATTGCTGCCTGAAATTCATTCATTTTAGCATTACCACCAATATAAATTGTTGATTCTGGCCCATGAATTCCAAAATTTTTCAAATCATTTAATACGTCAACAAGTGTATCATCATTATAGCATAATCCTCCACCTTCAATCGTATTAAATACTTTTGTAGCATGGAAACTATACATAGATATATCACCAAAGCATGCAGAAGATTTTCCTTTGTATTTTACTCCAAACGCATGAGCTGCATCATAAACAACTTTTAAACTATATTTTTTTGCAATTTTTTCTATTGACTCTACATCACACATATTACCATATACATGAACTGGACAAATAGCAACTGTCTTATCTGTTATTAATTTTTCTATTTTAGATGGATCTATTGTATAATCATTTTCTTTAACATCACAAAAAACTGGTATAAGTCCATTTCTTACTATTGCATGAGTAGTTGATGCAAAAGTAAATGGAGTAGTTATTACTTCGCCACCTTTAGGCAAATCTAAAGCTTGCCATGCTCCCTCCAATGCTAAATGACCATTAGTATAAAGTGTAACATGATTAACTTTTAATAAATCTTCCAATTTTTTTTGCAATTCTTTATGCTTTTCTCCCATATTAGTCAACCAATGACTATCCCATAACTTTTTAATCTCTTCAATGTATTCTTCATATATAGGCATTGAAGAACGTGTAACATTAATTTTTTTCATTAGATTCTACCTTCTTATTTTTACAAAAATAACTCTTTACAATATTTAAACAATATGTAAATGATTCCATTTTAAATAACCCTGCTCCTCCAATATAAATAATGATGCCTAATAGTATCTGAATTAATAAAGTTAACCAATTTGACAAATTAAAAAAAGTAATAAAATAAACAGCAAAGCCCATGAAACAAGTCAAAATTATTTGCGGCATCATATCTTTAAGTTGTTCTAAATAACCATAATTTAAAAGTTTGCGATTTGGCCAAGAATTTACTATTTGACAAATAATACAAGTGAATATTAAGCTATATGCCATTATAAGAGGTCCCCACCACATAGTAGAAAGCAATACAATTGTTCCAATTATTTTTTTTGTAACTTCGAGTTTTAAAAACAAGTCACTCCTACCAATAGATTTAATCGAATTTAAATTAGCGGTATGTACAGGATAAAATGCAAATGTAAAACAAAATATTCTCATATATGGTATACAAGGCAACCACTTATCTGTCAAGATTAATTCTACTAAAGGTTTAGCACAAACAGCAATTCCCATCATCATTGGCATCATAATAAAAGTACTAATTTTTATCGCACGCTTTGTTATCTTTTTAATAATTAAATGATCATTTTGAACAAAAGACATAGTAGGAAATAAAACTGAGTCAATGGAAGAGTTTATATTTGTAACTATAACTTGAGAATACTTTTGTCCTTGATTATAATATGCTAAGTCAATAGATGTATATTTCACTCCTATTATTAATTGTCTAATCTCATTATAAATAGTGTCTAATAAAGATGAAGCAAGCAATTTCCATCCGTAACTTAATAGTAATTTCAATCTTGAAAATGAAAAAGATAATTTTGGTCGCCATTTAACAATAAACCATAAAGTAATCGTATCAATTAACATATTAAATAAATGTTGCACAACCAAAGCCCATACACCATATCCTAAATAAGCTAACAAAATCCCTCCTATTGCTGCTCCTATTGTTCCCCATAATGTTGAAAAGAAAAATTTTTTAAACATCATATTTCTAGATACATAAGCTTGTTGAACGCTTTTAACAGAAAAAATAATCAAAGTGAGCCCTAAAACTCTAATCAACGCTGTAAGTTCAGGCATTTTATATAATTTTGCAATTAAAGGAGCCAGAAAAAACAATATGAAATATAAAATAATACTGAAAACAATATTAAAATAAAATACTGAAGAAAAATCCAAGTCATCTGCATCTTTTTTTTGTATAAGTGCATTACTAAAACCACTTTCTAAAAAAACTTGAAGAATCGTAATAAATATTGTTATTAATGCTATCGTTCCATATACTTCAGGATTTAAAAGCCTTGCAAGTATAATTGATATTATTAATGTAACTCCTTGAGCCCCAAATCTTTCTGCAATACGCCAGAATAGATTTGACGCAACTGTCTTGTCATTTATTTGCATATTTACCTTCTTTTAAATTTATATAAAAACGCATAATTTTTGGAAACTTCCATTCAAAAATTATCCATAATTTTCTTTTAAGCGAATATTTGCTCCAAACTTTTTTATTTAAATAAACAGCTTTAAAATTTCCATTATATTCATCAATATTTGATTGTATCACGGCCAGTCTATATTTCACTTCATCATCATATATAAAATTTGTTTCTTTATTAAATATTTCAAATGCCTTATAGAAGTTCTTAAAAAATGTTATGCTTTTTTCTTTATTTTGTAAAACATTTAACGTCCATGATGAACTCGTTCCACAATTATAAACACTTGTCACATCTGATAGCATTCTAATTTTACCATTTATTCCAGCATTAATAAATAAAGCAATATCTCCAACAGGAAAATATAACCTCCATTGAGGAATATTTAACACAATTTCTTTTCTAAACATCGTAGAAGCAAATTGAAAAAACCTTCCATTTTCTTCTTTGATTATTTTTTTTACATCAATATCTTTATCTTTCTTAATAATCATAGTATCCACTTTTTTATTAGATGCTAAATTATTAACAATAGACGAAGTTACACATAAAGTATAATCAGGATGCTCATTTAAAAAATCAACTTGCTTTTGAAGTTTATATTCATCAATCCAATAATCATCACCTTCACAAAAAGCTATATACTTTCCTTTAACTCTTCCATATTGAATTTTTCGTAAAGATCCATCATGCTTAGAATATTGGTTTTCTGTTTCATATATTGCTTTAATAATATTAGGATATTTAGCCTCATATTCTCTAATTATATCAGCTGTAGAATCATTCGATGCATCGTCATGAATTAATACTTCAAAGTCAAAATTTGTTTTTTGAACAACAATTCCTTCTAAAGTTTTTCTTATATATTTTTCATGATTATAAGCATTACAAATGACGCTAACAATTATTCTATTCATATTATTTTTCTCCTTTTTATTTACAACTTATGTTTAAATATTCAATTTAAATTTTTTGTGAATCATGCAATAAAGAGAAATACTTTAATTAGTTAACA
>JAZLLL010000081.1:0-3375 GCA_045598125.1 Methanobrevibacter sp.
ATTAAAATATAGTTTAATATTATTTATATACTTTTCTATTTTAGTATACTTTTGTTATTAAAAGTTTAATATTTTTATTAATTTTAAAAAAGAGGTATTTGCTCTTATTTTATTAATATTTTATATTTCTTTTAATTTAAGTTAAATCAAAATAATTTTCATCATAGTTATTTTCATTATTTTCACTTATTCTTTCTCTTTTCTCAACAGAACTTATTAATTTTATAATTTCATCTATTCCTTCTCCTTCTGCTGCAGATATAAGTAATGGATTTTCAGTTCTATCAATATATTCTTGGATATATTCTTTTCTCTCACCATCATAATTAGCAATATCCATTTTATTAAACAAGAAAATTATAGGGGCATCAAAAATTCCTTTAATTTCTTCAAGAAGATTAAATTGATTTTCTAATGCATATCCGCAAGTTTCAGATGCATCGAAAATGAAAAGAATAGCATCAGCTAAATGTTCAAGAGCTACCATAGCGTTTAATTCAATATCATTCATGTCACCTATGGGTCTATCAAGAAGTCCTGGTGTATCAATAATTTGATAATGTTTCCATTTTTTCTCAAAATGTCCTATTTGAATTCCTTTTGTTGTAAATGGATAATTAGCTACTCTTGGTTCTGCATCGGTAATTTGTGTAAGTAATGTTGATTTTCCAACATTTGGAAATCCTGCAATTACAATACTTGTTGCATCAAAATCTACTGTTGGAAAGTTTCTTAATTGGGACTTTGCAAAATCTAAAAAATCAAGATCTTTTTCTATTTTATTAATAACTGAGGAAATTCTTCCATAAGCTTGTTTTCTAAGATTTGATGCTTTTTCGGAAGGTGATCTTCTAATTCGTCCACCATAATCTTTTTCAAGTTGTGTTATAATACCAAAAGCCCAATTTAAAGCACCAAGTGATTTTTTAAAATCATCAACCCCTACAGTGATATCAATATAATCTTGATAAAATTCAGGAAGTTCTTCTACATTAGGGGTACGATCTAAAATCATTTTTAATTTGTCTTTTATAACTTGGCAAGCAGTTATAACTCTTACTTCTTCAACTCTTTTTCCTTTTAAGTGTTTAGGCATTTTTTCAGTTCTTCTTAAATCTGCTGCCTTTTTTCCTCTACTAAATCCCTTATCTAAAATTTCATCAGGGGTTGGTATTGTTGGTATCATCATCTTAATTCCTCTTAATAATATTTTTATTTTTTTTTTTTTTATTTTGGGTATTTTTTGAAGTTTTTATTTTAAGTTTTATTTAAATATTTGGCCTTGAAATTTGTATATTTTAATGTCCTCTTCATTTAACCAAGCATTAGGTTTTATTCCTGCTTTTATACAAGTTTGTGATAAAAATTCCTCACTATTCATATTATACTCTGTAGCAACTTGAGGTAATAATAATCCTTTGAAAAATCCTTTTTCAACTATAAGTCCATCTTTTCCAATATCTACTTTTTTAGGATATTCTTCTGGTTTTTCAACATTAATTAAGATTGGTTTTGAAAGAACTGTGATTTCATATTCTAAATTTCCTAATTCCATCTCAGATACTTCTGGAAATCTAGGATCCTTTGTTGCTGCAGAAATAGCTGAATCAATTGTTCCACTTATTAAGGGTAATACTGGCTCAGGATAACCAATACATCCTCTTAATCTATTGTTTTTATTTAGAGTAACAAAAACTCCTAACTTTTCTTCCATATAATTAGGACAGTCTTTAGGAACTCCTATCCTTGTGCTTGTTTTTATATAGGTTTCAATAGCTTCCTTGGCTATTTTTAATAAGTATTTTCCATCGTTCTGATTCAACATATTATCACAGTTTTAACTTAGTTTATATTATAATTGATTAGTTGATGTTAAGGGCTCTTATTTTATTAATTACTTCCCCCAACCATTGCATTTAATATTCTAGTATGAGGACCACCATCACCTACAGGTACAGTTTGTCCTCCTTTACCACAGAATCCTACACTAAGCTTAAAGTCAGATCCAATTGCATTAACACATTTTAAAGTTTCAAGAATATTTCCAGATAATGAAACATCTCTAAAATGAGTTGTAAGTTCTCCATTTTCAATTTTATATGCCTCATCTGCATTAAATTGGAAAATTCCTTTTCCAGTATCTACTTGTCCTCCTCTTGATCCTTTAAGGTATATTCCATCTTTAATATCTTCAGTTAACTCTTCAAAACTCATATCTCCTGGTTCTAAGTAAGTATTACTCATTCTTACAATTGGTTGGTCACTTATTGAAGAACGTGCATTTCCAGAAGATTTTTTGTTAAATTTAGATGCAGTTTCTCTAGAGGATAATAATGAAACAAGCTCTCCATTTTTAACAATCTGATTTTTAGAAGTTTTAACACCTTCTATATCATAAGCATAATATCCAAAACCTTTAGGATTACTTGCATCATCATATATATTTACAATATCTGAACCAATTTTTTTATTCATTTGATCTTTTAGTATAGAATCATCTTGTAAAATTAAATCAGATTCTACAGCATGACCTACTGCTTCGTGAATAAATACTCCTGTTAAAAGATTATCTGTAACTATTGGGAAATGTCCGGAAGGTGCTGGTTTTGCATCAAGTAATTTTGTTGCATTTTCTCCAATTTTTCTACTAAATCCTTCAATATCTTCTTTTTCTAAAACTTCAAATCCTTGTGCTCCACCTAAACTTCCATGTCCGAATTGGATGATTTCTCCATTTGAAGCTACTGCATTAAGGAATAGTCCAACTCTAGAACTTTCAGTTAAGATACAACTTCCTTCACTACTTATAAATGCACTATTTACTTCACTATCTGAGTAATTAATGGTTGTACTAACTACTTTTTCAATATTTGCACAGCTATTTGCATCAGTTATTAATTCTTTTTTATCTTCAATACTAACATCTAAAAAAGATATTTTTGCTTGTGATTTGATTTTATCTTCTATAATATCTTCTTCAGATAATTTTATGTCTCCTTTCAATCCTTCTGACATTTTAATAGCATTTTCAGATATTTCAGATAATTTTGAAAAATCATTAGTATATGAAAATCCCCAAGCACCATTTTTTAAAACTCTTATTCTTGCACCTAATGAGTTTCCACTATTTATTTCTTGGATTTGACCATCTTTCATTATAATGCTTGTATTATTTCCTCTTCCAGCGTTAATATCAACATAATCTACTTTTTTTTCAACTTTTGATATTATTTTATTAAATAAGTCGATATGTTCTTCCATTTTACCTAATCCTTCAATGATATTTTTTTTAGTTTATAAAATGATTATTAATTATCATAGATTTTAATTTAAGATTTTTATTTATCTTTTAATCTTATAATTTAAGATTTTTAT
>JAZLLL010000082.1:0-4506 GCA_045598125.1 Methanobrevibacter sp.
AAGAGAAGAATATTCTATTAAAATAATATTATATATTATATTAGTTAAAAATATAATTAATATTTTATTATATTAATTAAATAATTATTAAATAATTATTAAATAATTATTTTAAAATTATTGATATTATTATTAATATTATTAATATTTTAAAAAAGTAGTTATTACTAATTATATTAAGGGATAATATGGATAAAATTCTTAAAAAACTTGTGGATGGAGAAATATCTATTGAAAAATGTGAAACTCTTTTAAAATCAAAATCTATTCAAGAAATGGGCGAAATAGCTAAGTTTGATTGCTCTCGTAAATTTAGACTTGGATTTCCTGAGGCTGTTTTAGCGGAGAGTAAAAGTTTTAATGACTTAATTAGTATTATTCAAAAGTATTTTACTGATGAAAATGAGAATATTAATTTAAATAAAGATAATTTAATAATAACTAGACTTTCTAAGGAACGATTTGAACTTTTAAAAGAGAATTTGAGTTATTTTACTGAATTTGGTATTAAATTTGAATATAATGTTGAAGGTAGAATTTTGGTTATATATTCTAATAAATTAAAAGAATTTGATAAAAATTTAGGTAAAATTGGAATATTAACTGCAGGAACTTCTGATATTTCTGTTGCTGAAGAAGCAAAAGTTATTATTGAACAAGGTGGTTGTGAAGTAATTAATTCTTATGATATAGGAATATCTGGAATTCATAGACTTTTTCCACAAATAGCTAAAATGATTGAAGAAGAGGTTAATGTTATTATTGTTTGTGCAGGTATGGAAGGTGCATTACCTTCAGTTGTTGCAGGTCTTGTCGATGTTCCTGTAATTGGTGTTCCAACTTCTGTAGGTTATGGGGTAGGTGCTGATGGTAAAGCCGCATTGTACTCAATGTTACAATCTTGTGCTCCAGGATTATCGGTAGTCAATATTGATAATGGTTTTGGTGCAGGGGTTTGTGCTTTAACAATATCTAAAAGAATATCTAAAAAAAAATGAATAATCATTAAAATTAATTTATCTATTTTATTTTTATTGTCTCAGCATATGGCTATTTTTTTATTTTCTTATTATATGTTTATTGATATTTTGGTAGTTGGTGGTTTAGTGATTATTAAAGATTTAAATCCAAATATTCATGATTTAGAAAGAGTTGCTGAACTTATTTATGATGTAGATTATAGAACTTTTAAACATGTTTTTAAATCAAAAGAAGATGGGGTAAAAGCAATTAAAGATAGATTAATTCATGAATTTAAAAATGGATTGGATGATAATTATCTATTTCAAGTTTTTTTTGATAATGAGGATATTAATGAGAATGAGATTATAGGTATGTTTAATGGTGGAAAAGGTTTAAATCATTCTTTTTTTAAAGAAATTTTATGGTTATTTAAGAATCTTAAAATTAGTCAATCCATACCTTTAACTATTGTTGTATTTTTAGATAGTTTTGTTTTAGTGGATGTTTCTAAAGATGATTTTTATATTTGTGAGTTAGCTATTCATGAATCTCAAAGAGGTAAAGGTCGGGGTCATGAAGCATTAAATTACTTATTAAATTTAGCTAAGGATTTAAAATGTAAACGTGTTGTTTTAGATTCTGATTTTAGAAATAAAGGTGCATTTAAATTATATTCTTCTTATGGTTTTAAAGTATTTAATAAAAAAAGTTTTGGAATATTCCATAAACGTGGGATGAATAATATGGAATATATTTTAGATGATTAATTTTTTTTAAAAAATTAATTTTTCAATTTAATTTAAGTTTATCCAGTTATTATTTTTTGTGTCTAATTTCAAATTCTTTTAAAATTTCATCTAATTCTACTCCTTTATAGACTAGAAGGAGTAATGTATGAAAAATTAAATCTACTGATTCATAAATTAAATTTTCATTATTTTTTGATGCAATAATTACTTCAGCACATTCTTCCCCTACTTTTTCTAAAATTTTATCTTCTGCTTTTTTATCACTATCTTGCATTATTTTAGAAGTGTAAGAGTTTATTGGATTATCTCTACGAGTTTCTAATAATTCATACACTTCTTTTATAATATTGGTGTCTACCATTTTTTCATCTTCTATTTATTGTTACGTTTTGCTTTTGTTCTAGAGCTTTTAATAGTTTCAGTTAAAGCCATTAATGGATGTTGATCATCATCAATAATAGTAATATCTTCAAAATTATTAAGTCCTTGTTTTGCAGCTGTTTTTTCCATACCTAATGATATATCAGTTTTAAGATCAATTACATAAGAATCAATTTCTTTAAGACCTAATTTTGTAGATGCTACTGCTCTATGATGTCCATCTACTAAAATATATCTATTCCCTGTTTTTACAACAATTGCAGGTTCTGCAAGACCTCTTTCTAATTCATAAATTCTACCTTGTAATTCATCAGCATAAACCCTATCTTGTGTAGGTCGTATATTATCTACGGGAACATTTTCTCTAGTTAAACTAGTAGTTATAGAATATAATTGTTCCATTGTCTTTTTAAATGAATTAACTTTGTTTGGTGTGGAACGTTCAATATGTGATCTTACCATATCTGTATTTGTAATAATTCCAACTACTCTTCTATTATTGTCTACTACAGGTAATCTAGAAACTCCATGTCTAAACATAACTCTTGAAGCATCATTGATTGACATATTTTCATTTACAACAAGTACTTCAGTTGACATAACTTTATTTATTGTATCTCCCTTTATCCAGTCTTTTAATAGTAAATCAAAAGCAGTAACAATACCTACAATCTCTTGATTAGTATCTACAACAGGAAATCCGTCGTGTTTTGTTTTTTTCATTATTTTTATTGTGTCACTATTCGGAGTATTTGGTTTTACAGTAATAACATTTTTTGTCATATAATCCTTTACAAAGGATTTTAATTCATTAGCCATTTTATCATGTCCTTTTGTTATTCTGTCTTTAATTATTCTATTAATTATTAATATTTGTTATAAGTTATTATTCAAGCAATTCTCTTAAAATTTTTACAGTTTCTCCAGGGTCAGCTTTGCCTTTTGTTAGTCTCATTACTTGACCCATTAAGAAGTTAATTGAAGCTTTTTCACCATTATGATAATCTTCTACTGCTTTAAGATTATCAGAAACTACTTGTTCTGCCGCTTTTCTTACTTCATCATCTTTTACAACACCAATTAAGCCCATTTCTTCAGCAATTGCTTTTGGAGTTTGTTTGTTATTGGGCATTTGTTCAATAAGTTTATGTGCTGCTTTTGCAGTAATTTCTTTATTTTCAATCATTTGGATAAATTCAATTAAATCTTCAGTTAAAATTCCACTTTCAGAAAAATCAAGCTTGTTATAAGTTAAAACTCTTTTAAGTTCATCTCTCATCCATTTAGCAGCTAATTTTGCATCAACTTTTTTACATACTTCTTCGTAAGTTTGAGCAAGATCTAATTCAGAAGTTAATACTTTTGCTGATTCTTCATCAATTTGGTATTGATCTATGAATCTACTTACTTTATTATGGGGTGCTTCTGGCATTTCTTCATATATTCTTTTGATTTGAGAATCATTTACTTCCATTGGTGGAAGATCAGGATCTGGTATAAATCTATAATCATCTGCATCTTCTTTTGTTCTCATTGCAACAGTAATCATTTGAGATTCAAGGTAAGCTCTAGTTTCCTGTTTTACTTCAACTCCTCTTTTAGCAAGATTCTTTTGTCTTATTATCTCAAATTTTAAAGCTTTATATGCTCCTTTAATTGAGTTGATGTTTTTCATTTCTACTCTGTTACCACCATTTATAGAAACATTTACATCAGCTCTCATAGTACCTTCTCCACGAGCTCCTCCACTGTATTGTAATACTCTTATTAATTCTTTTAAGAAATTACGTGCTTCTTCTGGAGATTTCATATCAGGTTCAGTTACAATTTCAATTAATGGAATTCCAGAACGATTGTAATCTACAATACCTCTATCAGGTTTATATTGTCCAGGGTCTTCTTCCATATGAATTTCTCTAATTCTAACTCCATTTAATTCTCCTTCATATCCTATTGGTACTGATGTTTTTTGGTATCCGCAAGGTAAATCAGGATAATCATAGTGTTTTCTCATAAAATAAGTAAAATTTTTATCTATTTTACAATTAAGCATTAAAGAAATCATCAAAGCATTTTCTAATGCTTTTTCATTTGTTGGCATTGGTTTTGCGCCTGGTTGATTTAAACACACTGGACAAACATTAGTATTCGGTTCTGCTTCTTGATAGTTTGTAGGGCAGTTACAAAATAATTTAGAATCAGTTTCAAGTTGTACATGGATTTCAAGTCCACACATCATATCGATATCTATATTAACCCCTCCAAGGTTATGAGTTTATAAATTAAATAAATATAAATTATTTTTAATTATTATTTTATAATTAATATTAACCTTTTAATTATCTATTTGTATTATTATTTTATAATTAATGTTAATATATTAAAATTAATATTATTCTATTAAAATTAAAAT
>JAZLLL010000083.1:0-2444 GCA_045598125.1 Methanobrevibacter sp.
AATTATAGTTATTTAATTAAAAAATCATGATTTAGGGATATTATGATAAAAATAAAAAATCTTAGTAAATCTTATAAAGCAGATAATGGTGAAGAAATTTCTGCTTTAAATGATATTAATCTTGAAATTAAAGAAGGTGAAATTGTAGGTATTTTTGGAACAAGTGGTTCTGGTAAGACTACTCTTCTTAGAATTTTAAGAGGTGTTGAAAAATTTGATGAAGGTGAAGTAACAGTTAGTCGTTACACTTTAAAACCAAATTCTTCTCAATTTTATTTTAATCAAGTAAAAAAAGAAACAGCTATACATCTTCAAAGATCATTTGGTATTTGGCCTGAAACTGCACTTGAGAATGTTTTAAGAAAATTATATGCAAGTAGGTATGGGGATGAAGGAGATGTAGATTTAGAAGAAGCAGAAAAAATCTATGGTAAAGAAGCAGAAGAGATTCTTAATCTTGTAGGGCTTTCTCATAAGAAAAATCATTTAGCTTCTGTTTTAAGTGGTGGTGAAAAACAAAGACTTATTATGGCTCGTCAATTAGCTAAAAAACCTAAAGTCATGTTACTTGATGAACCAGCAACTATGTCTTGTCCAAAAACTAAACAAGATATTCTTAATGCTGTTAAAAATATTAATAAAGAACTTGGAATAACTATTGTTTTTGTTTCACATTTGCCTGAAATTCATAAATTTTTAGCAGATAGGGTTATACTTTTGGAAGATGGTGAAATTAAGAAAGAAGGTTCTGCTGATGAGATTATTGATGAATTTTTAGAGGATATTGAAGATGCTGTAGATATTAATATTGAATCTAGTGATGAAACTTTAATTAAAGCTCAAAATATTAATAAAAGATTTTATTTATATACTGGTGGGGAAGTATTAACTATTGATGATATTAATTTTGAGGTTAAAGCTCAGAATATTTTATCTTTAGTTGGTCCAAGTGGTGCTGGTAAAACTATTCTTCTCCGTATGTTAGGAGGGTTAGACCTTCCAGATAATGGAGATATTTTATTCCAATTGGATAAAAAAAATAAAGAAGGTAAACTTGAAACTAAATGGGTTAATATTGAAGAAGCTGGTTTAGATAGGATGGAAATTAGAAGAAACTTAGGTTTTATGCATCAAGAATTTGCTTTAATGTATTATGCAACTATTCAAAATCAATTAGCTGTTAAACTAGGTTATAAAAATTATGAATTAGTTGAAGAAGCTAAAAAAAGAGCAAAAGAATTAGGATTACCTGATATTCTTCTAGATGCATTATATCAACTTACAGACTTATCTGCAAGTGAAGCTAAAGCAAGACTTGAACAAATAGGTCTTGAACCTTCAATTTTAGAAGAGTTATTCCCTAAATTCCCTGAAACTGAAGTTAAAAAAGAGGTTGCTGATTTATTTGAAGCTTTAGATTTATCTCTTGATATTTTACCGAGAAAATCTTATGAATTATCTGGTGGTCAACAAGTTAGAGCTATGCTTGCACTTGTGCTTGCATCTAAACCAGATATCTTATTATTGGATGAACCATTTGGGGATTTAGATCCTAAAACTTTAAGAATTGTCTCTAATTCTCTTAAAAAGATTTCAAAAGAATTTGGAACAACTATTGTTATGATTTCTCATAATACTGATTTTATAAAAGAATTAAGTAATAGGGCAATATTTATTGATGGTGGTAAATTATTAGATGATAGTGAAAATGTTGATAAGATTGTTTCTGACTTTGTTAATTTTTGTGAAGCAGATTATTTAATACAAAATTAATTTTTCTTCTTTAATATTATTTATTAATTAAAAAGATTTTATTTATAAATAATTTATAAAGAGTAATTTAATTTTTATTATTTTATATTTAAATATATTAAAGGGAGTATTATGTTTAAGAATATATTAGTGGCAAATGATGGCTCTAATTATGGTAATAAATCTGTTGAATTAGCTATTTATTTAGCTAAAAAATATGAATCTAAAATTTCAGCTTTATATATTATGGATTCTAATTCTAATCTCTCCTATGATGAATTAGATGATTTTGGAGGAGATGTTTTAGATAGAATAACAGCTAAAGGTAAAGATGCAGGAATTACTGTTATTGAACATATTATTACTGCTAATCCAATTAATGATATGGAAACTATAATTCGTAAAATTAATCCTGATCTTTTAGTTATTGGAGCTTATGGGCGTTCTTATGATGAGAATTTATCTGAAAGTTTAGAAAATGGTGATTATTCTGAGAAAGAAGATTTTTCTTTAAACATAGGAAGTGTTGCCAGTAATGCTCTTAATGTTTCTAAAGTTCCAGTTTTATTAGTTAAATAATTATTGCATTGTTTTAATTATTATTTAAACAATATCTTATTTTTATTATTTCGAACTATTCGGTAATATTGGAACAAGTTTATATATGAGAATATATAAATTAATATTATCTA
>JAZLLL010000084.1:0-7767 GCA_045598125.1 Methanobrevibacter sp.
AAGATAATTAAATTATTATAATTATTTTTATACATTAGTGAGGTTATTTTAATGTCAACTAAAGTTGTAGAACTTAAAACAGTAAAAGTAGGAAAATACATTGTATTAGATGGAGAAGCTTCTAAAGTAACTAGTTTAACCACTTCTTCTCCAGGTAAACATGGTGCTGCAAAAGCAAGATTAGAAGCTGTAGGTATTTTTGATGGTCAAAAAAGAAGTTTAGTTAAACCTGTAGATACTAAAGTAGAAGTTCCTATTCTTGATAAAAGATTAGGTCAAATTTTAGCTATTATGGGTGACCAAGTTCAATTAATGGATATGGAAAATTATGAAACTTTTGAATTACCTATTCCTGATGAGTTAAAAGATGAGCTCGTTGAAGGTGAAGGTGTAGAATACATCGTTGCATTAGGTAATATGAAAATTATGAGAACTAAAAAAATATAAGATTAATTCTTAATATTTTCTAATACATTGTTTTTATCTAGAACTTTGTATTAGTGTAGTTTTTTATATTTCCTGATTTTTATTTAAAAATATTATTTCAATCTAATTTCAAATCAAATCCATTAAACTTTAAGTTTAATTATTAATCAAATTAAAAATAGATTTTAAATCTATATTTTTTCTTTTTTTATTTATTTTATTTTCTATTTTTTTTTAAAGTTTTTCTAGTAAATTTTTATTTTTGCTATATTAGTTTTTTTAGTAAGTTTTTTGTATTGTGTTTTTTTTATTTAATTCAGTACACAAAACATATTTTGGTGCTAGAATATTTTTAATTTATAGAAATTTATATAATCTTATTTTTTTAAATATAATATTAATAATTATAAAAATTATTCTTTATTATTTTTATATATGATAGGACATTATAGTGATTATATGCTTTTTAATACTTACGAACCATGGAAATTTGCTTTTTCAATGGAATCTTCTAATTTAGATGAAATTGATAATGATGTTGAATTTAATAAATCTGATATTTGGGGAATTATAGGAGTTCCTTTTGATAGTACTTGTTCATATCATCATGGATCTCGTTATGGTCCAACTATTATTAGAGAAGCATCTTTTGGTTTTGAACAATATAATGTAATTTTTGATGATGTTCTTGATGGGGAATTTTATGATTTTGGAGATTTAAATATTGTTCATGGAAATTGTAAAAAAACAGCTGATTTGCTTAAAGAAAGTGTGGATGAGTTAATTGAATCTGCTGTTAAACCAATTATTATTGGTGGGGAACATAGTGTAAGTATTGGTCCTATTAAAGCATTAGCAAAAAATTCAAATTCTAAAGATTTATCTGATATTACTATTATTCATTTAGATGCTCATAGGGATATTATTGATGAGTATATGGGTGAGAAGGATTCTCATGCTACTATTATGCGCCGTGTTTATGATTTAAACCCAAAACAATTAATTCAAATAGGTATTAGGTCATTTTCTGAGGAAGAACTTGAATTTGTTGAATCAAAAGATAATATTTTAACTTTTTTAGCTAAAGATTTAAACAGTGCTGGTGATGATAATAATGCTTATTATGACTTAATTGAGACTTTATCAAATATTGAAGGTAAAATTTATATTTCAATTGATATGGATGTTATAGATCCAGTATATGCTCCTTCTGTTGGAAATCCTACATTTGGAGGTTTATCTCCTGAGGATATAGAGATTATATTTGAAACATTATATGATTCTTATGTTGATGATAAAGTTGATGTACTTGGTTTTGATATTGTAGAAGTTGCAAGTAATGAATTAGGTGATTCAACTGCTATTTTAGCAGCTAAATTTGTACATGATTTTTTAACTTTATTTGCTTAAAATAAGTATGTGGGACTTATTTTTAACTTTATTGCTTAAAATAACTATGAAACTTAAATTTTATTTGTTTAATGAGGTGATTTAATGGTGGAATTTAGATTTGCTGAAGAAAAAGATGCTTCATTGATTGTAAACTTTATTAAAGAATTAGCAGATTATGAAGGAATGTTAAATGAAGTAGTTGCTGATGAAGATTTAATTAAAGAGTGGATTTTTGAAAAACAAAAAGCAGAAGTTATTTTTGCTTTAGAAGATGGTGAGGAAGTAGGAACTGCTCTTTTTTTCTATAATTTCTCAACTTTTATGGGGAGAGCAGGAATTTATATTGAAGATTTATATGTAAAGCCAGAATATCGTGGTAAAGGATATGGTATTGGTCTTATTAAAGAAGTTGCAAGAATCACTGTTGAGAGAGGTTGTGGAAGATTAGAATGGGGATGTTTTGATTTTAACACTCCAAGTATTGAATTTTATCTTTCATTAGGTGCGAAACCTGTTGATGAATGGACTGTTTACCGTGTTAGTGGAGATACTTTAAAAGAACTTTCAAAATAATTATTTTTTAATACTTCTTTATTAATTTAATATTTTATTAATTTTTTATACTTTTTTCTCTTTTTTCTTTATTAGTAACTTTTAATTATTTTTTCTTTTTTATAAATTAAATTTAAATAATATTATAAAGATATTATCTATATTGTAGATTATATTACAAATATAAACTCTAGATTTGAAAATTTTTATAAATTTTTTAAAATTATTATAATTTTTATGTTAAAAAAAACTTAAGGAGAATATTAATGTATAAAAGAGAAATAAAATTATCTGGTCACATTATTGATTCATTAACTCTCCCAAAAACTATGGATATTATTATGGATAATGGTGGTGACTTTGATGTACTTGAATTTAATATAGGGAAAAGGAAATCTGATATTAGTACTGCTAAAATTATGGTTTCAGCTGATTCTCCATCTCTTTTGGATAGGATTTTGGATGAACTTAGTTTACTTGGAGTTTCAATTGCAGAAGTTGAAGAGGTTAGGCTAGTTCCATCACCTAAAGATAAAGTAGCTCCTGAAGGTTTTTATTCAACAAGTCATCATGTAACTCACATTTATTATAAAGGTGAATGGATTCTTGTAAATGAAATTGAGATGGATTGTTTGATTGTGGTTGAGGATGATAAAGCTTCATGTAAACCAATTTCAGATATTAAAAAAGGTGATTTAATTGTTGTTGGTCGTGATGGAGTTAAAATCACACCGCCTCAAAGAGCAAGAGGTAAACAAGGAGTATTCGAATTTATGAATAGTGAAGTTTCCTCTGAAAAACCTATGATGAGTATCATTAATGATGTTGCCTCTGAAATAAAAGAAGTTAAAAAGAATGGTGGAAAAATAGCACTTGTTGGAGGTCCAGCTATTGTCCATACAGGATCTGCAGGAATTGTGGCTCAACTTATTAAAGAAGGAATAATTGATGTTATTTTTGCAGGAAATGCTTTAGCTACTCATGATATTGAATGTGATCAATTTGGAACTTCTCTTGGAGTTTGTGTTGAAACTGGTGAAGTTATTGCTCATGGTCATACTCATCATATGAGGGCAATTAATAGAATTAATAAATCTGGTTCTATTAAAGAAGCTGTTGAAGATGGAACTTTAAAGAGTGGTATAATGTATGAATGTATTAAAAATGATGTTCCTTTTGTTTTAGCAGGTTCTATACGTGATGATGGTCCACTTCCTGATGTTATAACTAATATTGAGGAATCTCAAAGATTAATGCGTAAATATGCTCAAGAAGTTGATATGGTTATTATGATTTCTACAATGTTACATTCAATAGCTACTGGAAATCTCCTACCTTCAAGAGTTAAAAGTATTTGTGTAGATATTAATCCATCTACTGTTACTAAATTATCTGATAGGGGTAGTGCTCAAGTTGTTGGTATTGTTACAGATGTAGGTGCTTTCTTACCGGTTTTATATGATGCATTGCATAAGAATTAGAATCTAATTAGGACAATAAGACGGATAATAATATGGCAGATAATAATATATGGTGCATTGTGTAAAGATTAATTAATTTATTTTTTTTCTTTTTTTTTTAATTTTTTTATTTTTTTTTATTTTTTTATTTTATTTTAATTCATTTTTTAAGGTTAAATTATGGTTCAAAAAGTATTTACTGCAAATTATTTAGAAGTTGAAGAGGGAGATGTTTTTCCTGGTGAAATTATTATTGAAGATGGGTATTTTAAAGAAGTCATTCCTATAATCTGGGATGATGAATATCCTGATTTGGATTATGAAGGTATATTAATTCCAGGTTTTATTGATAGTCATATTCATATTGAAAGCTCAAAATTAACTCCTTCTAATTTTGCAAAAGCTGTTTTACCTAATGGTACTACTTCTGTTATTGCAGATTCTCATGAAATAGCTAATGTTTTAGGTCTTGAAGGTATTGATTTTATGGTTGAAAATGGTAATGAAGTGCCATTTGATTTTTATTTTGCAGCACCTTCTTGTGTTCCAGCTACTAATTTTGAAACCGCTGGGGCAGTTTTAAATAGTGATGATATTGAAAAATTATTATCTCGTGATGAATTTGTAGCTTTAGGTGAAATGATGAATTTTCCAGGAGTTTTATCTGATGATGAGGAAGTAATTCGTAAATTAGAAATAGCTAATTCTAAAGGAAAAGTTATTGATGGTCATGCACCTCTTTTAAGTGGGGATGATTTGGATAAATATATCTCTTATGGTATAAGTACTGATCATGAATGTAATAATTTTAATGAAGCATTCGAAAAAAAGAAGAAAGGTATGAAAATTATGGTTCGTCAAGGATCATCTGCTAAAAATATGGATGCTTTATTAAATGAAAATAGTCGTTTGAATTTTTGGATAGAATCTGAAATGGATGGTGTTGATGTAGGTGAATCTTTAGAAGAAAATTTATTAAAATCTCCTTTTGATTTTTTAGTTAGTGATGATATTAATGCAAAAGATCTTTTAAATGGTCATTTAAATATTTTAATTAAACAAGCAGTTAGTCATGGTTTAGATGTTGTTGAAGCAATTAAAATGGTTACTTTAAATCCTGCTAATCATTATGGTCTTAATTCTGGTGAAATAGCTCCAGGTAAAATAGCTAATTTTTCCTTAGTTGATAATTTAGAAGATTTAAATATTCAAAAAGTTTGGGTTCATGGAGAACTTGTAGTGGATAATAAGGATGTTTTATTTGAAGTTTCAGATTCTCAACTTTTAAACAATTTTAAATTAAATGAAGTTAGTTCTAAAGATTTTGATTCTATTATTGAAATGGATTATGTTAATTCTTGTATGGATGAATCAACTAATGTTAATGTTATAACTGCAACTAATGGTGATTTAATTACTGGTAGAGTTGAAGAAACTTTGTTTATTAAAAATAAAGTAATTCAACCTGATATTCAGAAAGATATTTTAAAAATAGCTGTTTTAGATCGTTATGGTGAAGGGAATATTACAAATGCTTTTATTAAAGGTTTTTCTCTTAAAAAAGGAGCTATTGCTTCTTCTGTTGCTCATGATTCTCATAATGTTCTGGTTGTAGGGACTAATAGTGAAGATATGGCCAAAGCAGTTAATTTGATTGTTAAAAATAAAGGGGGGGTAGCTGTTGCTTGTGATGAATTTGAAGAAGTTCTTGAGTTGCCTATTGCAGGATTAATGTCAGATAAAGATGTTAATTATGTTGCAGACAAACTTCAAAATCTTTTAAATTTAACTAAAGATTTAGGTTGTAAATTAGATTCTCCTTTTATGACATTATCTTTTATGGCTTTATTAGTTATTCCTTCATTAAAAATAAGTGATCAAGGATTATTTGATTTAAATGAATTTTCATTTATAGATTTAGTTAAACAGTATTTAAATTAAATTTTTGATTTTTAAATTATTTTTATTTTTCAATAGCTATTTTTTAATACTTGTTTTATTTTTTTTTAATTCAGTTTAAATTATAATTTTTATTTTTTAATTGGGATTTTAGTAAATTAATTGCTTCTTTTTCCTCTTCACTTCCTACTTTTTTAATTATTTTCTCGGATTCTTTAAATTTATTTAAGAATTCTTTTTGTTTTTTTTCAGGCACTAAATCAATTCTTGAATAATTTACTAAAGCATCTATAAGTGCATGTATTGCTCTATTTATAGCTTTAGGATTAGGTTTTTGAATTTTAATTTGTTTCACATCACCATTTATTACATAAAGTCCTGATTTTTTTATATTATCTTCTCTAATGCCTTCTACTATTTTTGTAACTTTTATTTTAAGATATGCTTCAGTATCAGTTAAATAAGCTAATTCTTTATTATTTCTTTCTGTAGACTTCACTTTACTAATATTCTCTTCAGGTATTGTATTAATGGTTGCTAATGTGAACATTAAAGGATTATTTGTTATGTTTATGATAAATTCACCTTCTGTTAAAATATTTTCTAAACTAGTGCTTCCTTTAAATATTCTACACATGATCTTGTCTTTTCCTTTACAAAAAACACCAAAAGGGGCAGAATTAATCTTTCCAGTTTTACTTATTGTGGTTATTATTGTCTCATATTGTTGGCCTTTTATCATTCCTACATCATTTAAATTAATTTCCATTTTTATGCCTCTTTTTAATCTATGCTTTTATGTTTTTGGTATGTTATTTTTTTATCTTTATTTATATTTTAAGTTATTATTTAAAGTATCTTTTTAAAGTAAGTTTTTTATATTATTAAATATAAATTATAATTAAGATAAATGGTTGTATTCAATATAATTAAGAATTATTATAAATTTTTATAGTTTTAATATTATATTGGGTAAACTTTAATATTTTTTATTTCTGTGAGGTTGAATATGAGATATAAAATGTATGATGAAATGATGGAACAACCAGATGCTCTTCGTAAAACTTTTGCATCAGAATTAACTAATATGGGGGAAATCTCTAAATTAGTGTCTAATGTTGATTTTATTTATTTAATTGGTTGTGGTAGTTCTATTTCTACTTGTTATTCTGCTCATTCAGCTTTAAATTCAGTTTCTGATTTAAATATAGAAGTTTTCACAGGTTATGAATTTGTTTATAATAAAAAATTAAATCTTAATGAAAATTCTATTTGTATTTGTACTTCTCAATCTGGTGAAACAGCAGATACTTTAGCAGCATTAAGACGTGCTAATGAATTTAATATTCCTACAGTATCTATATCTAATGAACCAGATAGTTCAATGATTAAAGAAGCAAAATTCCCAGTTATTACTCTTGGAGATAGAGAAACTGCTATTTTAGGTACTAAAACTTATATTACTCAACTAGCTTGTCTCTATCAAATTTTATTTGCAGCATCCAATTATGATAAAAAAGAAGAATTATTAGCTGAATTACTTAATCTTCCAGACTTAATTGAAAATATTTTGGAATCTAGTGAAGAAGATAATAAGTTATTAGCAGAAGATTTCAAAGATGAAGATATTTTTTATTGTCTTGGTTCTGGAGTTAATTTTGGATTATCTTATAAGTTAGCTATGACTATGTTAATGGAAGGGGCTATTAAACATGCATGTCCACTTTATGCTGCAGAATTCCGTCATGGTCTTATTGAAAGAGCAGAAAAAGGTGTTCCATTAATATTTTTAGATGCAGATGCAGATGCAGATGTTTTAACTAAAAAAGCAATTAATTTTGCTAAAAATCTTGAAACAAAATATATTATTTATAATTTGAAAGATTATGCTGATGTTAATAAACTTTTATCTCCATTTATTCTTGTAATTCCGTTAGAATGGTTTGTTTATTATTTAGCTCATTTTAATGGTGAAGATCCTGGTGATACAAGACATATTGGTAAAGTAAGATATGAATAATTTTATTTTTTTTACTTT
>JAZLLL010000085.1:0-2950 GCA_045598125.1 Methanobrevibacter sp.
ATTTTAATATCATAAATCTCTAAAAGGTTTTTATTTTCCTCTTTTAGTGTACTATACAAATCATAAGCAAAAATATTTTTGTATTTCTTATTGTATTTATTATTTTTAGAAAATTCAATAGCTATATTAATGCCACCATGGGTTAAATCAATAATAAATGCATTCATTTTTTCACTATTTTAAGTTTTTTTTAATTGGAAGTATTGGATTTTGTTATTTTTTTAAATTATAGGTATATTCATTATAATGCTCTATTTATGATATTTATTCCACCTTCAGTTAATTTGTCTGTGACTTTTTTATAGAAATATTTATTATTTAATCTAATAAATTCAACCTCTTTTTCTGATTTTTTAAAGATTAATTCTTCCATATAATTTACTTCTTTTTCAATTTGTCCGTCCATCACATAAATAGCTTTTTTACCTCTTTTTAATAGTCTGATTTTAATTTCACTTTCATCAGAGACTACAAATGGTCTAACTCCTAATTTATATGGGCAAATTGGAATAATAATAAATCCTGGAACTTTTGGATCTAAGATTGGTCCTCCTGCAGACATAGAATAAGCTGTAGAACCGCTTGGTGTAGATATGATTAAACCATCTGCTCTAACTTCTTCAATAACTTCCCCATCAACTGAAATTTCATAGTGTAACATTTTTGCAGGTCTTGCAGTCATTATGACTACTTCATTTAAAGCACGGAATGTATTATTTTCATGAGAAACCATAATTTGGGTTCTATTTTCTTTATAACAGTTTCCTAATAAGATATTATCTAAAGCTTTAAATGTATTTTTTACTTCAATTTCTGTTAAAAATCCAACAGTACCCATATTAATTCCAAATATAGGAATTTGTTTTTTCATTTGATTTTGGGTTCTAAGTAAAGTTCCATCTCCTCCAAGAATTATTGCAAGATCTGTATTAAAATCTTTAAGATCTACTGAATATTTTTTAAAATCAATATTCCATTTTAAATCTTTAAGATAATGTGCTATTTCAGGAGTAGATTTTATTGTGTTTTGAACAATTTCATCTAATTTAGGATTATTTTTAAGATTGTCTAATGATTTTACTAATGAACTTTCTATTATAACATTGATATTTTTATTTAAAAGAGTTTCAAATATTTTAAGTGAAAATAGTATAGATTTGTATTCATCTACTCTACTTACTATTCCTACTCTTTTTATCTCATCTAAATCATCATTATTTATTATTTTTATAATTTTTTTATGGAGTTCACTGTTTCCTGCTGCAACAACAACTGTTTTTTCATAGATGCTTAATTTATTATCTAATTTCTCACCATATCTGTTTGTCACTATAGCTCCACATTCTTCTACAATGAGTTTTGAAGCAGCTATATCTATAATTCTACTTCCTCTTAAATCAAGAAATGCATCATATTTTCCACTTGCAATATATGCAAGCTCAAGTACAACAGATCCAAGAACTCTCATTCTTCTTGCAGTATCAACTAATTTAGATACAGCATCAGTTTTACTTTTAGTAAATCCTCCAAGAGTAATTTTATCTATTTCTGTTTCTTTACTTGGTCTTAGAGGTTTTCCATTTATTGTAGCTCCTTTTCCTTTTATTGCTTCATAATAATTTCCATTGGCATAGTCTTTAACAAAACCTAATTCTACATCATTTAATGTAGCTTCTCTTTTATTTGGGATTCTAGCTACTGCAATAGACATCCCATATGAAGGTATATTTTTCACAGCATTGCTAGTTCCATCAACAGGATCAATCAAAAATATAAATTTTGCATTATTATTTTTTCTAGTTAATTCTTCTTTAAGATTAATTTGTTCTTGTTTTCCAAATCCTAATTTTAATTCTCCTATTTCTTCACTAATTAAATATGATGTAAAATCTGCATTTTCTAAAAGTTTAATAACTTCATTTTCTGCTATAATATCTATATATGAGGTGGGAGTTCCATCTGCACCAATTTTAACAAATTCTCCTGCTTTTGGATGACCTATTTGTCCTTTAATAACAGTTTCTACATTTTTAAATATTGTTTTTGTAATGTTTCTACATAATTCTATATCTTTTTCTTCCATTTCCACCCTCCTTTATTTAAGGGAATTATAATTACCAGTATAATTGTATTGGTTTTTTTACTCAATAATTTCATCAGTTATATAAATTACTGATGCTATTGCAGATCCAATTTTTTCAACTTTATGATGAGCTTCTTCAATTATTAATTCTTTAATCTCAACATTCCTTTTATTCATCATATATTTAACCATTTTTTCTGCTTCCTGTTTAATTTCCTCAGAATCTCTGTTTTTTCCACTAGTTTCAACAACACATCCTAGTTTATCACCAATAGCTACTGCAACACATGCAATAAGTTCATCTCCTGTAGTGTCTGAGGTTATTTCTGATAAAACACAATTAACCATAGCTCCTGCTTTTAATTTAGGTAACTCTTCAATTTCAGTATTTTTTTCTAACATACTTGAAACTTTTATTAAATTAACATCTCCAATTTCAGCGTCATATAATGCATTATCAAAAGCATTTAACTTACTTGGTCCTTCACTGTGTCCTGAAACAATAGCTATTTTCATTGTATCCTATTTCCTCTTTTAAATTTTAATTATCTAATTTTTACTTTATTAGTTATTTTTGATAGCTAATTAGTTAATTACTTAATAAATTATTTATCTAGTTTATTTATATTATAATTTATGTTGTAAATTAATATTTTTAGAGTTATAATTTTTTATCTTATTTTATTTTAATTTAGTTTAATTATACGAAAGTTTATATAATAAATTAAATTAATATATTAATAATCTATATTAGATTATCTGTTGAGACTTTTATTATCTTAACATATTTTATTTAATTATTTATCTTAGAAATTTTATTAAAAATTTTTTTAAATAATGTTGAAAAATTTTTAGTATTAAGATTTT
>JAZLLL010000086.1:0-14910 GCA_045598125.1 Methanobrevibacter sp.
TTATATTTTTTCATTTCTTATTTTTAATATTAATTAATTCTTTTTATTCTTATTTAATATTTTTTAATTTTTTTATTAAAAGAGTATATTTATATATTATTTCAAATAAAATTTAAAATATATTTTTTACATGTTTGATAATTAGTTTTATTGTTGATGTTTTTTCTGTTTATTGACTTTGAATAGGCTTAAAACTATCTTTTATAATTAATAAAGCTATGTAATTAACTTAGAGGTTTTTAAATGAATTATTTTATATTGGCTGCAGTTTTTATTGTTTATTTTGTTTTAGTGGCTTATGTAGGATACTTTGCTTGGAGAGGTACTAAGTCTACAGAAGACTTCTTAGTTGCTGGAAGATCAACCCATCCTTATGTTATGGCATTAAGTTATGGGGCTACATTTATATCTACTGCAGCTATTGTGGGTTTTGGTGGTGTAGCAGCGACTTATGGTATGGGAATATTATGGTTAGCATTTTTAAATATTCTTGTAGGTATGTTCATAGCATTTGTATTCTTTGGGAAAAGAACTCGTCGTATGGGTGTTAATTTAAATACTTTAACATTTCCAGAGTTTCTTGGTCGTAGGTTTGATAGTAAATTCATTCAGTATTATAGTGGTGGATTAATTTTTTGTGCAATGCCTATTTATGCTTCTGTGGTTCTAATTGGAGCAGCACGATTTATGGAATCCTCATTACTTATTAATTTTAATATTGCTCTTTTAATATTAGCTATTATTGTTTGTGCTTATGTTTTCTTTGGTGGTATTAAAGGAGTTATGTATACTGATGCTTTACAAGGAACAATCATGTTTTTGGGTATGATTTTTTTACTTGTATTTGTATATTGGAATTTGGGTGGTGTTACTGAAGCACACACTGCATTAACTAATTTAGCGGTACATTATCCGGCTAGTGCTATTGCAGAAGGTGGGACTGGTTGGACTTCATTTCCTTCATTAGGTAGTCCTATTTGGTGGAATCTTGTTTCTACTATGATGTTAGGTGTAGGTGTAGGGGCATTGGCACAACCTCAATTAGCGGTAAGGTTCATGACTGTTAAATCTGATAAAGAACTTAATAGGTCTCTTTTGATTGGTGCTTTATTTATTGGATTGATTACTGGTTCTGCTTATATTGTAGGTTCTTTATCTAATGTTTTCTTTTTCAATAACTTTGGTCAAGTTGCTATTGATTTTGTTGGGGGAAATATTGATTCTATTATTCCTACATTTATTTCTCTTGCATTACCTGAATGGTTTGTGTATATTTTCTTACTTTCATTACTTGCTGCAGCTATGTCTACTTTAAGTGCTCAATTTCATACTCAAGGAACTGCTCTTGGACATGATATTGTTGAAGTATTTAAATCAAGAAAAAAATCTAATACAGATACTTTTAATAAGATATCTCCTGAAGATAACAAATCAGTCCCAATTACTAAAATAGGTATCTTAGTTGGAGTTATTTTAGCTTTAATTTTAGGTTTAGTATTGCCGGGAGGTATTGTTGCTCTTGGTACTTCATTATTTATGGGATTATGTGCTGCAACATTTTTGCCAGTTTATGCAGCAGCATTATTCTGGAAAAGAGTTACTAAACAAGGAGCTATTGCAGGTGTTCTATCTGGTTCTATTATAAGTTTGTTTTTACTTGTATTTGTTTATAAAAAAACAGCTGTAGGTTTAGGTATTTGTAAATTTCTCACTGGTCATACTATGTTAATCCCATCAATGCCTTGGTGTTCTATGGATGTGATGTTAATTTCAGTTCCAGTTTCAGCTTTATTTACAGTTATTGTAAGTTTACTCACTCAACCTATGGAGAAAAAATTTTTAGATTATACATTTAAAGGAATAAATAATAACAAAGATTAGGTGGTATTTATGATGGTTTTAGGTATTGAAGACCCTTGGATTTGGGGAGGTTATCTTCTTTTAGTAATTTCTACTCTTCTTTGTGTTGTTTATGGGGTAATTAATTGGAATAAAGGAGATTAAAAAGTAAAAATATTTTAATTTTTAAAATAAAGTATATATTAAAAGTATTGGAGGTTATTTTATGAGGATATCTAAAGAATTAATTGGCAAAGTAGTTATGGATTCAAACGCGTTGGTTATAGGTCAAGTTTCTGATGTGGATTTGGAGTTTTGTAATGATAAAGTTAGTAATATTTCATTAATTGTATCTAAAGGCGGAATTAAAGAAACATTGAATATTACAAAAGGCGAATTTGTTATTCCATGGTCAATTATTCAAGCTATTGGGGATAAAATAATATTAAAAAATGTTTTTGAGTCTGATTCTTCAGATATTGATGATTTAGATTTAAACAAGTTCGAAGAAGAAATTATTGATTTAAAAAGCAGTTTATAAGTGGTTTGATGTCAAAAGAGTATTTAATTCAAATTTTAAAAGAAAATCATGTTTTTGAACAAGGAAATTTTACATTAGCTTCTGGTAAAAAAAGTAATTATTATGTTAATATGAAACGAGCTATTACAAATCCGGAAATTTTATCTGTTATTGCTAAGTTAATAAGTGAAAAAATAGATAATGAAAAAATAGATAAAGTGGCAGGACCTGCTCTTGGTGCTGTTCCAATAGCTACTGCAGTGTCTTTAGAATCTAAACTTCCTCTTTTAATGATTAGAAAAGAAAAAAAAGGTTATGGTACTTCTAAATTAATAGAAGGTGATCTTGAAAAAGGAGACAATGTAATTGTTGTTGAGGATGTTACAACTACTGGAGGTTCTCTTTTTAAAGCCATTCATGCTATTGAAGATAATGGGGCTATTGTAAAAAAAGCTTTTGTTGTTGTTGACCGTGAAGAAGGTGCTTTAGACTCTTTTAAATCAAAGGGGATTGATTTTGAACCTTTGATTTTAGTTAATGAATTATTTGAATAATTATATTATTTTTTTTTAAAAAATTTATTCTTTTTTATTTTTTTTTTAATTATTTTTTACTTTAATTTATATACTTTATTATATTATCTATATTTTAAAATAAATTCTAGTTGTTATTATAAATTATTGCATGGTTGTTATTAATTATTATTAACCATAAGTATATTAATTTTAAATTATTATATTAATACTATGAATAATATTTATTATATTTTAGATGCTTCTGCATTTATTAATGGTTTTAATTTAAATAATCAATTTAATTTTACTGTGTCTGAAATTACTGATGAGGTTAAAGATTTATATTCTAAATTAAGATTAGATCAAGCTATTGAAGAGGGTAAAATTGTAATTAAGGAACCAAATAATAGTTTTATTCAAAAAATTGATAATATTATTTCTGAATCTGGAGATATTCTAAGATTATCTGAACCAGATAAAAAATTATTGGCTTTAGCTTTGGATATTCATTCTTATCATAAAAATATTAAAGTTTTAACTGATGATTATTCTATGCAGAATGTTTTAAAAATTCTAGATATTCCTTATGCTAGTATTATTACTGAAGGGATTAACATTATTTATAGTTGGAAAAAGGTATGTGAAGGCTGTAAAAAAGAATATGATAATGATTATCCTTTTGATGATTGTGAGATATGTGGATCAAAAATATTTAAAAAAAGAATTAAAAATAAGAAATAATTATATTAAAATTATATATTTATAATTAAATAATATTTCTAATTAATTAAAAATAAGTTTTTAGAGATACTAAGTTTATAATATTATTTTAGGTAGTATAATATGTAGATTTTATTTTTAAGAATTTTATTTATTTATATAATTTTATTTTATTTTATTTTATTTTATGGTGTGAATATGGAAATTGGTGTTGTTGTTCATGGTCCGGGGATTGTTGATTCGGGATGGGCATTAGAAATTATTAATCTTTTATCTAAATTAGGTAATGTTCATTGTCGGTTAGGTGGAACTATGGGTAGAACTGCAGTTATTGATGCGGGTTTAGAAGATAAAATTGATATTTCTTTAAAATTAATGCCAAGTGAATCTTTAAATATTTTTAATAGTAAGAATATGGATGTTATATTTTTATTAGATTATGGTAAATCTTCTGAAACAGGGCATACTTTTGGTTATAAAGTAGTGAATCATTATTTTAAGAAAATTTCAGATGATAATTATTTATCTACTAATCATCGACCTCTTTTTGATTCTAGAATCCCAATTATTCAAATTGAAAGGCCTGGTGAGGAAGATGCTTCTATAATAAGTTGGAATGTTACTTTAAATCGTAAAATAGCTAAATTGAGAGAAATAGGGAGCACTGAATTTGAAGATAATTTTCCGGATATTATTCCTCCAGATGTTCTTGTAAAAGAGTTAGCTAGAATTTTAAATTTAAATATTGTAAGTGCCGAATTTATTGCAGATAAATATTTTTCTTCATCTGTTGAAGCTGAAGAGGATAAATTAGTTGAAAATTTTTTCTCAAATATTGAAGATAGAAACTCTTATAAATATCGTAAAATTCATGGGGTAAATATTGGAGATAATATTTTTATTAATGGAACTGTTGTTGGTAAAGCTAATTCAACTAATCTCATTTTAATTTCTAAAGATAAATTTCTTGTTGAAATTTTAGGGGGATTTGTTAAAGAACATGGTGTAGCTAAATTGGGTAAAATAGATTTAGATAAGGTTATTGTTAAAACTGGTTTATTAAGAGTGTCTGATAAAATTAAGCCAAGAATTTTAGATAAAACTTCTGAATTTTTAAATAATGAATCTGGTGAAAATATTAATCAAGATTCCTATGATGAGGAGAATTCTCAAAAAATATTCAAAGTAGGTTTTGTTAATCATGTTGCTTATGATGTTTATAGGTTTAAACATTGTGATTTAGTTGTTACAATTGGTGATGATACAACTTTAGTTGCTTCTGATATTTTATATCGTTTGAATATTCCAATTATAGGAATTACTGACGGTGATTTAGATAAAGTTGTTGAAAAATCCTTTGTTAATGATAAATCAATTATTATAGAATTGAGTTCTGGTTTTGATGATATTGTAGGAAATTCTATTTATAAAAATATATTTTCTGAGGAAATTATTTTAGAAATAAAGTATGATTCTAATGAAAAATCATATGATGATGTAGCTGAAGGATTTAAATCAAGTATTTTTGATGAAATTAAAAATATTGTTCCAAGTTATGTAATTAAATAAATTTATTAAAATTATAAAGGTGTATAAATGGATTTAAGTAATCTTGTTAAAACTCTTCAAGATTTTAAAGGAGTTAGTAGAAAAAATTCTATTGAAAGAGTAACTAAAGCGTTAGGTGAAGTTTATAACATATCTGGAAATGTTCTTTTAGATTTTGGAGATGATGCTTCAGCTATTGATATTGGTAATAATCAGGTTATATTGCTTGCTGCTGATGGAATATGGGGGCCTTTAATGGATGTAAATCCGTATTGGGCGGGTTATTGTTCTGTATTAGTTAATGTCAATGATATTGCTGCAATGGGTGGAAAACCTATAGCAATGGTTAATATTATGTCTGTGAATGATGATAAGATTTATAGTGAAATTTTACAAGGTATTGTTGATGCTTGTAAAAAATTTTCTGTTCCTATGGTTGGAGGTCATTTGCATCCTGATTCTGAATTTAATTCTTTAGATGTTGCAATTGTAGGTTTAGCAAACAAAGATTCATTAATTACATCCTCTGGTGCAAAAGTAGGGGATAAAGTTTTAGTTGCTATTGATACAGAAGGTAGACAATATCCTGGAATTCCTTTAAACTGGGACACTACTTATGAAAAAGATGATGTTCTGGTTAGAAATCAAATAAAAATAATGCAGGAAATTGCAGAAGCTAAATTGCCTTCCGCAGGTAAAGATATTTCTAATCCTGGAATTTTAGGGACTTTAGAAATGTTACTGGAATCTTCTGGTGTAGGTGCTAGTGTTGTTTTAGAGAATATTCCAAAAAATGATTCTATTCCATGGGATGAATGGCTTATATCTTATCCTGGTGCTGCATTTGTTTTAACTGCTAAAGAAGAAAATGCACAAAAGATTATAAGTGCTCTTAAACCATATTCTTTTGATGTTGCAATTGTTGGAGAGGTAATAGCAGATAAAAAACTTTATTTAAGTTCTGAAGATGAGAAAGTAATCTTATTTAATCAAGAAGAAAATCCAGTTCTTATTCTTGATAGTGATTAAATATATTAATTATATTTAATTTATTTTAGATGTATTTAACTTATTTTTGTATTTTTTTTAATTAATTTATTTTTATTTTATTTTTTTAGTTAACATATTAATTAGTTTTAGTCTTTATATTTTATTTATATTCGAGTAAATACAAATTATTTTATACTACTTTAATAAATAGTTATAATTATAATAGATATATTAATTTATAATTTAGGGAATACTTTTTAAATTAATATTTATTCTTGTAATTTATTAGTGAAAAATTTATTAGGGGAAAATATATGCTAATTAAAATGAATGGAGAAGATGTAGAGATACCTGAAGGTTCTACAATTAAAGAAGCAATAGATTTTTCTAATGCACCTTATAATAAAGGGAGTATTGTTTGTCTTATTAAAGGACAAAATGAGATAGAAAAAAATATTCTTAAATATAAAATTAAAACTCCAAAAGGAAATATTATTATTGAATTATCTCAAGAAGAAAAAGTTAAAAAATTAACTGATTTTTGGAAGTTTAATTATTCTAATTTTAACTCTAAAAATGTTCGTTGGGAATCTTCTAATGAATTAGCTATTGGTCCAATTACTTCAGAATTTTCTCCTTCTCATGATGAGTTTAAATATGAGTATGGGGATGTGATTATTAGTTTATCTGGTTTTAGTAAAGAAGCTACTCATATAATTTTTGCTAAAGATGATTTCTCATCTGTTTATGGGGTTCCTAAAGATTATGGTAATGGTGTATTTGCTAAAGTAATTGGTGGTAAAAAAACATTAATTAATTTAACAAATCAAGATTTTATTCTAGATATTGAACCAATTATTGAAAGAAGTACTGTTACTGATAGTAAAAGTGTTTCTGATTTAGAAACGGTTTTAGAAGAAGGAAATCAGTTATTTACTTATGCTCTTTTTGAACCTAATGCTAATTCTTCAGAATCTGTTGAACATTTGTTTTCTCTAATGAGAAATGGTAAAATGGAAGTTAGTTTTGAATCTAACTCTTTTGTAGGGTTTTATGAACTTAATGGTTTAACAAAACCTCCTGAAGAAATATCTGAAAGAATTAGGGGTGATGTTACTTTAAGACATACTGGTAAGGGTAAAGGTAAAGTTTATCTTTATCGTGAAAATAGAGTAAAATCTGATGCTCATACTAAAATAGCAACTATTAAAAAAGGTATGGAGCTATTTGACATTGCTAAAAAAGGTGAATTTATAACTGTTAGAAGTAATCCTGAAAGGATTATGTTGTTGATGATGACTCAAAAAGAGGCAGAACTTAAACTTCAATCTTTAGGTATAAAACATATTAGGGCTGGGGTTGATAATGATGATGCAATTATTGTTTCTCAGGAACCTTCACTTACAATAGATATTTTAGAAAGTAAAGAAGTTATAACTGAAGGTTTAAATAGTGAAGATATTCTTCAAGTAAAATTATATGATGAAGCTCCGAGATCTAAATGGTATTTTGAAAAATTAACGGGTCTTGCAGAAAAACCTGTGGGAAAATTAGAAGTTTATTTTGCAGTTCCAGATATGAATATATTTATGTTTAAAGGGGACAACAATGAATCTAAAGGTTTAATTCCAGAAAACACTCCTAATAATTCTATTGAAGCAGGAGAAATAGGTATTACTAATATGGCTAAAAAGAATTTAGGTTATGTTGGAGTTAGAACAGAGTCAAGTTCGGAATTTGGACCAACTGGTGAACCATTTAATTCTACTAATCTTGTTGGTAAATTCACAAGAAATATTGAAAGTTTAAATAAACTTAAAGACGGGGATAATTTGTATATTTATGAAATTTATGATGATGAAGAATGAGGTGAACATATGCCTGCAAATTTATGTATTACTCCAGAATTAGGTTCTGAAGATAAAGATCCAGAAGTTATAACTAGAATGATTATTTTAAGTCCAAAGGCTAATGTTAGTGAAAGTGAAGTTGTAAATCATTTACATCTTTTAGATTTACCTCTTACAATCAAATGGACATGTTATGGGGCAATGATTTCTGGTAAAGAAATGTATGTTATGGAAGCTATAGAAGAACTTCGTAAATTAGATCCATATGGAATTTTTACAAAGGAAAGGGGTTTTTCTCCAGGGGATCCCAGACGTTGTAGAGGTCATAGATATGGGCCTCGTGAAGGTTTTCATCAAATGGAAGATGAGTTTCAACTTTTAGATTATGTGTCTGATGCTTTAAAAAATCCAAGAAAAGTTAATGTTGTGAAAAAAGAACCGATTTCTGTAGAAGAATTTAAAGATATTTTAGATGAGTCTTTTAAAGAGAAATAGATTGCTCTTTTAAGATATGAAATAAAACTAATTTAAGAATTAGTTGGTAAGTGATTGTTTAGTAATTTATGTATTTAAGCTTGTATTTTTAGTTAGTCTTATAAGTGTATACATTAATACAGACTTATGTAGTATTTTTTATGATATTAGATTTAATAAGTAATGATAATTAAAATAATTGAGATGATAATATGGTAAAAGTGGCTATTTATCCACCAAATTCATTAATTTTAGCTGATTTAATTGAAAGAAAAGGTCATATTCCTTTAGCACTTCAAAAACAGATTAGACAAAAAATAAAAGATCCTGAAATAGATTCTCCACCTATGAATATTACTGAAGAGGATCCAATTAAAGGGTTGAAATACGCTGCTATTGAGGTTCCTTCTGGTGTTAGAGGTAGAATGTCAATTATAGGTCCTCTTATTGATGAAGCAGAAGCAGCTATTATTGTTGATAATGCTCCTTTTGGTTTTGGTTGTGTAGGATGTGCAAGAACAAACGAATTATCTATTTTCTGTTTACGTAAAAAAGATATTCCTACTCTTGAACTTACTTATCCCACTTCAAGAGATGAAACTATGAATATGGTTACTAAAATTAATTCATTTTTAGATGGTTTAGATATTAAAGAAGAGGAGGATAATTAGATGGTAAAAATAGCTTTAGTTTCATGTGGTACTGAATATAGTGGTATTCAAAAGGAAATTGAAAAAGCAGCTTTAAAGTTTGGTGCAGAAATTATTCTTCCAGAAATTGATTTAGATTATATTAATGAAGCTTATGAGAAATTTGGTTTCTCAGCACAAAGTTCAAGCTTAAAATTGATGATTGCAAGAGCTATGTCTATTGTTGAAGGTAAATGTAAGCCTGATGCTGTATTTATTGCAACATGTTTTAGATGTGCAGAAGGAGCATTAGTAAGAAATGAAGTAAGGAGGTTTATTCAGAATAATACTCGCATTCCTGTTGTCACTTATTCTTTTACTGAAAGAACAAAAGCTGATGAGTTGTTTATTCGTATGGAAGCATTAGCTACTACGGTTACAAGAAGAAGTATTCTTGCTCGTGAAAAACAAGAAGGTCTTACTTTAGGTTTAGATTCTGGTTCTACAACTACAAAAGCTGTCTTAATGGAAAATAATAAAATTATTGGAACTGGTTGGACTTCTACTAAAGATATTGTTGAATCTGCTAATATTGCTGCTACTGAAGCATTTGAAGGAACAGAATATAAATGGGAGGATATTGAAGGTATTGGTTGTACGGGTTATGGTAGATTCACTATGGGTAAAGAATTTAATGCAGAACTTGTTCAAGAAGAGTTATCTGTTAATGCTAAAGGTGCAGTATATTTAGCTGATTGTCAAAGAGGTGAAGCAACTGTTTTAGATATTGGTGGTATGGATAATAAGGTAATTACTGTTAATGATGGTATTCCAGATAATTTTACTATGGGTGGTATTTGTGCAGGTGCATCAGGAAGATTTTTAGATATGACTTCTCGTAGATTAGATGTGGATATCACTGAATTAGGTCCTTTAGCTACTAAGGGGGATTGGAGAAAAGCTATGTTGAATAGTTATTGTATTGTGTTTGGTATTCAGGATCTTGTAACTACACTTGCAGCAGGTGGTTCTAAAGCAGATGTTGCGGCTGCGGCATGTCACTCTGTATCGGAACAAGTTTATGAACAGCAACTTCAAGAAATTGATATTCGTGAACCTTTAATACAAGTTGGTGGAACTAGTTTAATTTCTGGTCTTGTAGAAGCAGTTAGTGAGACATTAGGTGGAATTGAAGTTATTGTTCCGGAATATTCTCAGCATATAGGGGCTGTAGGAGCTGCTTTACTTGTATCTGGGATGGGTAATAGGCAGGATAAATAAACTTATTAATTTTTATGATTAGTTAAAGTTAAGGTGATTTTATGCATGTAGAATCAAATGATCCGGATGGAGCAAAAGTTTATGATATGATTATTAGACAAATCTTTCAAGATTTAGTTTTGCCTCCATCTATTGCAGATATGAGAGCTTATGTTAATCCTGATGAAGTTGTGTTTATTATAGCTATTAAGATGAGAAAAACATCTCAACATATTACTTTAAATGAAGTAGCTAATGTTTCTTATGATAATGTTGAAGATAAAACTACTGTTTTGATTGATGATGAGAATTTTCTTCCCAATATTCTTAAAAAGCTTTGGTTAGAAGAGGGTCGTGAAAATGTTCATCAACCAAGCAGATATGTTATTAAATTAAATGGAAATAAAGATGTGTCTTCTTATGTTGTAGATGATCCGTATAAAAATCTTAAAAGGAGAGTTTATGATGCAATTTTTAGAATTGTCCCTGAAGGATTTAAGATAATGAAGGATATTTCAAGAGATGATATTGTGGCCATTGTTGCTACTGATGAACTTATTAAAGATGAATGGGTTCTTAAAGCTTATGAATATATGGGAGAATTAGATAAAGTTTTTGTTTATTAATTATTTATTTAATTATTTTATCCATTTATTTATTTTTAGAGGATCTATTTTTAATTTCATTTTAACTTATTATATTAAAATTAAGATTAGTTAAGATTAGTTTAAATATTATTAAAAATATATTATCAATATTAATTTTATTCTAATTTGATATTATTGAAAATAAAATATGGTTTTAAAATTTATTGTTATTGTTATTATGGTATGGAGAAATAACTATGGAAAAGAAAATTAAATCCTGTCCTAGTGGGAATCAAAATGGCTCAAAATTTGCTCATATTACAAGGGTTCATCCATGTTTTAATGAAAAATTACATGATAAAGTAGGTAGAGCTCATGTACCAATAGCTCCAAAATGTAATATTGGATGTAATTTTTGTATTCGATCTATTAATACTAATGAAGATAGGCCGGGGGTTGCAGGTTGTGTTTTAGATACTGATGCTGCAATCAATCATGTTAAAGAAGTAACTGAAGATAGTTCTATTTCAGTTGTTGGTGTTGCAGGTCCGGGAGATTCATTAGCTAATGAATCTACTTTTGAATTTTTTGAAAGGTTAAATGGAGAAAATTCTGATTTAATTAAATGTATGAGTACAAATGGTCTTTTACTCCCTAAATATGCAGAAAAACTTGCAGAACTTGGAGTTAACACAGTTACTGTCACTGTTAATGCAGTTAATCCTGAAATAGGGAAAGATATTTATGCTTTTATACAATATGATAGTAAGATTTATAAAGGAAAAGAAGGTTCAGAGATATTAATTAAAAATCAGTTAGAAGGAATTAAAAAAGTCACGGATTTAGGAGTTATTGTAAAAGTGAATACTGTACTTATTCCAGGTCTAAATGATGAGCATATTGTGGAAATAGCTAAAAAAGTTAAAGAATGTGGTGCTTCTTTAATGAATGTTTTACCACTTATTCCTTTAAATAAAATGGAAGATTATGAAAAACCGGACTGTATGTTGATGGAAAAAGTTCGTGATGAGGTTGAAGAGATTTTACCTGTATTTAGAGCATGTACTCAATGTAGAGCAGATGCTTATGGTATTCCAGGTAAAAAACATGAAGATCATCATCTAGGAATAACTCCTCAAAGTCATTATTAATGTATAGATGATTTTATGAAGAATATTTATAATATTATCATTTTTATCATTGCAATTTTAGGGATTGCTTTTGTAGCTTACTCCTCTTTTATAATTATTCAAGAAGATAATTCTTTGTTAAATTATGGAGATGAGTTTAGTAATTATTCTACTAATAATTCTATAAAATTAAAAGATAATGTTTCAGTATCTGATAATTTGAATATAACTCCAGGAGATTATAATTTATTCATTGATTGTGATACTAAATGGAAAATTAAGTATATTATTGATGGTAATTCCTATCAAAAAGAGGGTAAGGGACCTACAAATATTAGTTTGGGGATTATTTATTCTAATGCTAAAATTAATTTTTATCAGTTAGATGAGGGTTCTTCTAGTCTAGAAATATATAACTCAAAGGAGTTTGTATCTTCTATTTATCAAGCAGGTAAAAAAGTTAATTTAAATTATAATTTATCTGTGAAATAATTGTTTTTATTATATTATGCTCTAAATGATATTATTTTTTTTATATGTTAGTTTAAATGATATTTAATCCGTTTAGGATTTATTAAACTTATGATAAATAATACTATTTAATTAATTTTTAAGATTAATTGTATTTTTTATTTTTTTTATTCGATTTTATTTAATTTAAGTGATTGTTATGAGAACTTTAGAATGGGAAAACAACAAATTAAAACTTATTGATCAAACTAAATTACCTGATGAGTTAGTCTATGTTTACTGTGAGACTTATCAGGATGTTATTGTAGCTATAAAAGATATGATTGTTCGTGGTGCTCCGGCTATTGGTGTATCTGCTGCTTTTGGAATGGCATTAGCAGAACTTGCTGGAGAAGATATGGACGAAGTAGCTATAGCAATGAAATCTGCAAGGCCAACTGCTGTAAATTTAATGTGGGCTGTAGATAGGGTTATGGAAAGTGATAATAATGCACTTGATGAAGCATTAAAAATGTTTCAAGAGGATATTGATACTAATAGGGCAATTGGAAAATATGGTGCAGAAATTATTGATGAGGGAGATACTGTTTTAACTCATTGTAATGCTGGAGCTCTTGCATGTGTTGATTATGGTACTGCTCTTGGTGTATTTAGAGCAGCACATAGTCAAGGTAAAAATATTAATGTGATTTGTAATGAAACTCGTCCTAGAGGTCAAGGAGCAAGTTTAAGTGTTTGGGAAATGCAACAAGAAGATATTCCTGTAAAATTAATTCCGGATGTTGCAAGTGGTTATCTTATGAGTAAGGGAATGATTGATAAAGTGGTGATTGGTGCAGATAGAGTTGCTTATGATGGAATAGTTAATAAAATTGGTTCATTTATGGTTTCTCTTGCAGCTAAACATTTTAATATTCCTTTTTATGTTGCTGCTCCTTTCAGTACTTTTGATAAAGATATCTCTATTTTTAATACAGAAATTGAAGAAAGATCTGCTGATGAAGTTATTTATTATGGTGGAGCACGTATTTGTCCTAAAGATACTGAAGTAATTAATCCTGCTTTTGATATAGTTCCTAAAGAGTTGATTACTGGGATTATAACTGAAAGGGGAATTATTGATTTAAATTCTATTGAAAATTTTGAAGAGTTATTCTAATAAGAAATAAATTTTTATTTATTTAATTGTTTTTTTTTATTTTTTTCAACTTTTTTTTAATTATATTTTTGCTTCTTTTTACTATTTTTTACTTTTAATCTTAGCATCAATAGCTACATGCCATTCTCTTGGACTAACATTTTTTACTTTTCGTGTATTTAATATTTCTACAGTTTTATTTTGTTTTTTAGCTTCATTTTGGATTTTATTTATTCCATTAGAAAATCCTTCTGAAAATTCATAGTAATGAATTGTTCCACCATTTTTCACATGTGAAATAGCTACATCTAAAAATTCTGGAGCAAGTCCTGGAAGATTCATAATTAATCTATCAAATTTTTTATTTTTTAATTTTTTATCCGCAACAACTCTAGTGTCTCCACAAATAGCTATAATTTCTGCATTTTCTTTTAGTTTATTTTTTTCTGTATTTTCTTTTAAATATTTGATAGCTATTTTATTAATATCAATTGCTGTTATTTTAACATTATTATTTCTTGCTATGATTATGGGAAATGGACCAATTCCTGCAAACATGTCTAAAATTTCTTCTCCATCTTTTGTAAGATCGGATATTCTTTTTCTTTCAGTAGCTAATCTTGGTGAGAAGTAAACTTGTTTAACATCTAATTTTAATCTAGTTCCATGTTCTTTATGTGTTGTTATACTATTGTTTTCTCCAGCTATTAATTCAAGTTCTCTTGTTCTGGTTATTCCTTGAATTGCACTTTTTTTCATAAATGCTGTTTTACGTTTTGTTATTTTAAGTGCAGCATCACCAATTTCTTTTTTATGTTTTTTAAGTTCTTGAGGAATTTCAAGAATAACGATATCTCCAATAATATCAAATGATGTTTTTAAATTTTCTGCTTCTTTTTTTGTTAATTTTCCTTTTAGTAGTTCTGCCATACTTCTAGGGTGATGTTTTAATGTTTCAAGAGTAGTATCTGTTAATTCTATTTTAAAATCAGGGTTTTTTATAGTAATTACTTCTTTTATTTCATTTATTAATTGTTCTAATCTTTCTTTTTCGATATTTTCAATTATGGGGATGAAACCATAGTCATTTTCTATTTTAATTTTACTATCTAAATTCAAAACTTTATTTTTTACTATAATTTGTCTTGTGTCTTCTACATTACGAATAGGAATTTTAATAGTTAACATCATTACCCTCTTTAAATTAATTTCATGCTCATTATATTTATAGTTTTTAAT
>JAZLLL010000087.1:0-6544 GCA_045598125.1 Methanobrevibacter sp.
AAAATAAAGAAAAAAGAAGAATGAAAAAAAATAATTAAAAATGCAAAAATTCTAAAAAATAAGCAGAAATATAATAAAGATAAACTAATTGATAAATATAATAAAAAAATTAAGAAATATTTAAAAATATAAAAAATACTAAAAAAATAAATAACATTTTTAAAAAAAAATTAATCCATATCTAAACTAAAGTTAAGACTTCTTGTAGAATGAGTTAATGCTCCAAGAGAAATAATATCAACATCACAAGTTGCATAATCAAGAATATTATCTTCATTAATTCCTCCAGAAATCTCTATCAAAACATTATTTCTAAGATTTTTACTATTTAATACATTTAATGTATTATTAATCTCATTAACATCCATATTATCTAACATTAAAATATCTGCACCATTTTGACATGCAATAACTGCATCATCCACATTTTCTACTTCAATTTCTATTTTTTTAGAAAAACTCACATTTTCTTTTGCACTTAAAAGTGCTTTTTCAATAGAACCCACAACTGCAATATGATTATCTTTAATTAAAACCATATCATCAAGAGAAAATCTATGAGTATCTCCACCACCAATAGAAATAGCTATTTTATCAAATTTAGCAATTCCTGGAGCAGTTTTACGAGTTCCAGCAATTTTAATCTTAGGATTAATATCATGTACTTTTTTAACAATAGATTTAGTTTTAGTAGCTACCCCAGACATTCTCATAATTAAATTAAGTGAAGTTCTCTCTAAAAGTAAAATTGTTCTTGCATTTCCTTCAATTTCTAAAATCACATCCCCTTTACTTAATTCATCACCATCATTCATTGAAGAAACAATTTTAACACCATAATCCAAAAAAAGATTTTTAATAATATTAATACCTGCAAGAATACCTTTTTCTTTAGAAACTAACCTCCCCTCAAAGATTTTATCTTCAGGAATTAATGCATTAGAAGTAATATCCCCAAATCCTCTGTCTTCCCTTATCATATATCTAATAATCTCTTCCATAATATCACTAGACCAATAACTAAATACTATATTACATTATATTTTATATATTTAAATTTACAAAACTAAATATAGTTTTTATTATTAACTATAATTATAAAAATTAAAAATAATCTTTATTAATAATTATAATTATAAAGTATTATTAATTTTGTTATTTTTTATTTAAAAAAAATGGATTAAGTGGATTAAATGGAGATAACATTTTTAGGAACCTCTTCAGCAGTACCTACCAAACATAGAAACCATACCGCAATTACATTAAAAGCATTTGGTGAAGTTATACTTTTTGACTGTGGTGAAGGAACTCAAAGACAACTTATTGATGCTAAAATAAGTCCTATGAAAATAGATAAAATATTTATAACACATTATCATGGAGATCATATATTGGGTCTTGCAGGATTAATTCAATCCATGAGTTTTAGAGGACGGAAAAAAGATTTAGATATTTATGGCCCCAAAGGACTTAAAAATTTAATTAATGCAATTACTCATACAGGTTTCTTTCAGATAAATTTTAATATTAACATCCAGGAGATAAATGATGGGATAATTGAGGATAATAATCAATATATTATTGAAGCTGTTAAAACAGAACATAATATTACAAATATGTCATATTCAATACGTCAAAAGAAAAAACCGAAATTCTTAAGAGAAAAAGCTATTGAATTAGGAGTTCCAGTAGGCCCTCTTTTTGGAAAACTTCAAAATGGAGAAAGTATTGAAGTAAATGGGAAAATAATAAAACCAGAACAAGTTTTAGGTGAAAAAAGAATTGGGAAGAAAATTACATATTCTGGAGATACAAGGCCTTGTGAGCAAATGATAACCCTTTCAAAAAATAGTGATATTTTAATACATGAATCTACTTACCAAGAAATAGATAAAGAACATGCTATAGCTAATGCTCACTCAACAACAAAAGAAGCAGCGAAAATTGCAAAAGAAGCTAATGTAAAACAACTAATACTTACACATATAAGTACAAGATATACTGATGATTTAATTATGAAAGAAGAAGCAAATGAAATATTTGAAAACACAATTATAGCTTACGATTACCTTAACATTAAAATTTAACCTTAAATGAGATGAAAAAATGTATGATATATATAATATGATTAACTTAAGTTACGGGTTAAGTACACTACTAAAAATTTTAATAATCAGTATTGGAGCATATATCATTATTAAAATCTTATATAAAATTGTAGGGAGAATTGAAAAAAAAATAAACTTAGATATGACAGTGGTTTATGTCTTAAATGATTGCTTCAAATATTTTATATTAGTTATAGCTTTTGCATGGATTTTAGAACTAATTGGAATTGATATTCGGGGAATTATAGTAAGTTTAGGAATTATTGGTATCGGATTGGGTATAGCTTCAAAAGACATAGTTTCAAATTTTTTATCTGGATTATTTATATTATCTGATAAAACAATAAGAATTGGTGATGTAATTTCAATAGACAATGAAAAAGGAACTGTTCAAAAAATTGGATTAAGAAATACAACAATAATAAATCAAGACAAACATATAATAACAATCCCTAATTCTTTACTTAATTCTAAGCATTATAAAAAATTTTCACCATTTGAAGATTATAGAATTGATGTTCTTGTAACTATTCCCCATAATATTAAATTAGATAAATTTAAAGAAAATGTATTAGAAATAATGAATAAATATGAATGGATAAGTGAAGAAAAACTTCCAAGCATAAAAGGAGATTCATTAACTGAATACGGTCCAAAAATAAAAATTAGTGCTTGGACTAAAAATTATAATATGTTAGATTCTGGAAAATTAATTATAATAAATGATATCAATCAATTAATTTATAATAAATATCTAGAAAATTAGGAAAATAAAAAAAATAAATAATAAATAATTATAAAATATAAAACTTAACATAGATTAAGGTGCTAATTATGTTATCCAAATTACAAAAAGAAATAATTAACCTAAAAGAAGAAAAAAATGCAGTTATTCTTGCTCATAATTATCAAACAAAGGAAATTCAAGAAGTAGCAGATTTCATTGGAGATTCATTAGAATTATGTATTAAAGCTAAAAAAATCGAAAATAAAGACATAATTGTTTTCTGCGGAGTTGATTTTATGGCAGAAACAGCATATATTCTAAATACTGATAAAAAAATTATTATTCCTGATGAAACTGCAGAATGCCCTATGGCACATATGCTTACAGGCCAACAAGTTAAAGAAGCTAAAAAGAAATATCCTAATGCAGCTGTTTGTTTATATGTTAATAGTTTAGGAGAAGCAAAAGCAGAATCAGATATTCTTTGTACTTCTGGAAATGTAATGAAAGTAATTAATAGTCTTGATGAAGACACTATTCTTTTTGGACCAGATAACAATCTTGGAGACTTTGTAAGAGAGAAAACTAATAAAAAAATTATCCCTATCCCTGGAGATGGACATTGTTATGTCCATAAAATGTTTAAAGAAGAAGATATTAAAAAAGCAAGAGAAAATTATCCTAACGCTGAAATTTTAATTCATCCAGAATCCAATAAATCTGTTCAAGATTTAGCCGATGTAGTGCTCAGTACTGGAGGAATGTTATCTTATATTAAAAATAGTAATAATAATGAATTTGTTATTGGAACTGAAATTGATTTAATAAGTAGATTAAAAAGTGAAATTCCGAATAAAACATATTATCCCTTAGTTAAAAGTGCAATTTGTGAAACTATGAAGTATCATACTCTTGAAAAGCTAAGAGATTGTATTAAAAATGAAGCACCTATAATAAAAGTTCCAGAATATATTGTAAAAAGATCACTAGATTCTGTAGAAAGAATGCTTGAAGTATCTAAATAAAATTTAATCCATTTTCTTTAAACTTTTTATTTTTTTCTTATACACACAAATATCTCTTTATCACCCTAACTTTTTTCTATTTTTTTAACTTTTTAGGAGTAAATCATCCTAAATAAAAAAGTGAAAATTAGGACACCTCCCTAATTATCCTACTAAAAATAGTATCCTAAAAACATATTTAAAAGGAGAGCAAATTAATGATATTTTCCATGCAAAATTAGGACACCTTTACCATATAACACTGTTATAATTACTGTCCTCAAAAACTTTAAAAAATAAGAAAAATAAATACATAAAATAAGAAAAAGAAGAAAAAATAAATAGGGTTTAAATAAATTCGTTAAATGAAAATATTACGAAACTTCAATTGGTTCTTATTTGGCTCCAGAAACTTTAGATTTAATAAAAGGTGCTGAATATGGAGATATACAGAATTTTCCATCTCTTTGTAAAATTTTTACTATTCCTGTAAAAGTTACTATTAAAGCTTGTGAGAATAACTATCAACAATTAGATATGTATTTTCCAAAGTGTACAGTTGCTGTAGAATATTCTGCTAGTGAATCTGAAGAGATTGAAACTACTTTTAATTTAGTAGGTTTAGGAAGTGGAGATTTAACTGCTTTTACTGAATTTGCTAATAGTAACCCATTAGAAGATGACGATGACAATCCTATTCAAACCGATTGTTATTGTAAATTAATTAATTTAAGACCAAAAATAGGTCCTAATGCAGTAAATTAACGAGGTGATTATATGGTATTAACAAAAGAAGCACTTTTAAAAGGAATTGATAGAACTGTTGAATTTAAAATTAAAGCTATTAATGATACTGTTCTTTTAAGACCATTATCTCAAGCAGAGATAGAAGAATATGAGAATTTCCAAGCTAAAGCTATGGGAACTTTTGAAACTAATGAGAAAGCTCGTAGAGGTTATAGAAAAACTACTTCTAGTGATTTAACTAGTATTGGTAAAATTAATCTTTCTAAAACTGGTAAAGCTCAATCTGAAGCAGAAAGGTTTGCAGTAGCTCATAGTTTATCTTGTAATGGTGAAGAGTATACTAGCGAGGAAGTTGGAACTTTAGATGGTGATGTCTTCTATGAAATATTTACTAAAGTTAAAGAAATTAGTGGTATTGATGATGTTGATATTGAATCTGAAGTAGACGACTTTCCTCAAGACGAATGAGGGTGAACAGTTAATTTGGTTAGATTATTGTGGTTATCATTTAAGAGATAACCAACAAGATCTAACTCCTTATCAAGCACTATTTTTACAAAAAGGCAGATTAGAACTTTTTAATAAAATGAATGAAGTTAAAAAGTAACTTCATTTTTTCTATTTTTTTAATTTAAGTTTAAAGAATTATTTTAAAAGGAAATATGTAATATATTTTTCATTTTAATATAAATTTTTTACATCTGATAAAGATAATTGTTAGATTCTTTTCTTAGTTGACCTATAATAAGTCATTAATATATAATATTAAATTATTAGATAGTTTAATCTAAACATTAGTTTTATTTTGAATAGTGAATAGAGGGTCTAAAATAAGATAATCTGATAAAAACTAAAATATATTATATATTTTGATTAATTTAAATTATTATGTGGCTAATTTTTCTAATAATATTATTAAAAATGCCCCGATTATTATAAATATTAAACAATTTGTCCATGAATTTGTAATATTTAAGCTTATTATTGTAAATGGTTTTCTTAGTGTTCCAATCATAATTCCTATTAAAAAAGCCATTGTTACTGTTTCATAGTTTTCAAGTAAATAATTTAAAAATTTACTAAAACCTAAAATCCCTATAACTGCACCAATAACAAAAACTATTATTTCAACAATATTCATGTTATGTAATGCACTGAGCATATAGTTATATTGTCCTAAAAGAATTAAAATAAGTGATCCTGAAATTCCTGGTAAAATCATTGCACAAACTGCAATCATTCCAGAGAAAAAAATTACAATCAAACTATGATTATTGGCTATAGGATTTAAACCTACAAATAAATAAGCTAATGCTGTAGCAATAATTGTGATAATTATTAATTTTATATTAATTTCTTCTAATTTTGAATATAAAACATAGACTGATGCTATTATTAATCCTAAAAAGAAAGAATAAGTGTATGTAGGAAATACTTTAAGCAAATAGTCAATAACTCCAGAAAGAAAAATAAATGCTAAACAAATACCTAAAATAAGAGGTATAAACAATTCGAAATCAACTTCATCAAAGAGTTTTAATTTAAATTCTTTAAAATCTTTTTTTAAAAATGGTTTCACAAAACTAAAATTAATATTACTAATTCCTTTCACTAATCTTTCGTAAATATTTGTGATTAATGCGATTGTTCCTCCTGAAATTCCTGGAACAATATCTGCAGAACCCATAAGGATTCCTTTTATAAATATACTTATAATTTCTTTTATATTTATTTTCATTATTTGACCCTTGAATTATTTTTATTTATTTAATATTATAAATATTTTGATGAAATAAAATTTGGCACTATCAAAAATTATAGGGTTAGAGAAAAATATTCAAAATTTAGTTTAGAAAAAATTAGTTCTGAAATTAATAATTTAGAACTAAAATGCCTAAAATAAACCTAAATTAATATATTTCACAGAAAATTCTAAAAGAAATTAAAATTTTAAAAAA
>JAZLLL010000088.1:0-3647 GCA_045598125.1 Methanobrevibacter sp.
TAGGTTTTTTTATAGCTTTTTTTATTCATTACAATTATTTTTTATAACTTCTTTATTTATAATAGTGTTATATTTTAGTTTAATAAAAAAGAGAAATAATTTTCTCTTTTTTTATTTAAAAGTTATTTACGTCCACTACCAATATCAAGAATAGGTATTTTACTCATAACTAATATTAATCCCCAACTACATAATAAGATAATTATTGAAGTTAATGGAAAATTAACAAAAGTGTTTTTTCTAATAAATCCTTTAAGAAAACTTTTATAGAAAAACAATTCCATTAAAAGATAATGTGAGAAATAAATCCCAAAACTACAACTACTAAATATAACAATTAATTTTCCAATAGTTCTCTCTTTTAAAGGTTTAACCTTCTCACCAATCATCTTTACATCAGCATATTTAAATGCTATAAATAAACCTATAGTTTCTAAAATAACAAATATATCAAAGAAATCAATAGGCATTAGTGAAAAACCACCAAGACCTTTCATATAAATTTTTATAAAATGTCCAATTATTCCAATAATAAATAATAAAACTCCAATAATAAATAACTTATTTTTAGAAAGATTAAACTTTTTATTTTGGATATAAGAACCCATTATAAAGTATCCGAGAACAGGGAAAAAATTAAAGATAACTCTAAAATTATATTTCATATGAGGATAATCAAAGAAACCAATTGTGTATAATATTGATAATATGATTGTAATTAATATTAAATACTCAGATCCTCTCATACCTTCTTCTCTTATAAAACTACTTAAGACAGGAATAAGCAAATATACTCCAATTAATGACCAAATAAACCAGAATAATGAAGAATAACCTTTAACACCAAAGGCAGTATTCACTATGTATGTAAAAGTTAAATCATAATGCCAAACAATAATTCCAACAATTATATACACAATTATCCAGAATAAGAATGGTAAAAAAACACGTCTAAATCGTTTAGCTAAAAACTTTTTAACATCATATTTTCTGCTTAGAAGAAGAGCTCCACTAACAGTAAAAAAAAGAGGAACACCAATTCGTGTTAAAGAGAATACAGTTGATGAGAATAACCAAGTTGTATAATCATATGAAAAAAATCTTACAATATGCCCGAGAACTACAAGTATAATTGCAAGAGATCTTACTTCATCTAAATATAAAATTCTTTTAGAACTTATTTTCATTTTCATCAGTTTTTTTATTTGTTTATATAAGTTTAAATATTTTATTTAAATAGTACTTAAAAAGTTAGAATAATAAAATTTAATTTAATCATTTAATTTTATTTTTTAAAATAAAGTTAATTAAAATTTAAGACTACTTATAATATTTGAACTTTTTTTATTAGTTTAATTTATTATTTAATAACTAATTTTTTCTCTTTTATATATAATATTATATAATAGGACAATAAATATTTATAATTAAATTAATATAATTAATAACTCTTAATGGAGGTATTTATATTCAAGATATGATTAGTATTATTTTACCTATTTTTAATGTGGGTCCTCATTTAAGGGGTGGAATTGATTCTTTAGTTAATCAAACTATTGGTAATGAAAATTTAGAGATAATTATGGTTGATGATTGTTCCACAGATGAAAGTGGTAAAATAATTGATGAATATGAGGATAAATATGAATGTTGTAAAGCTATTCATCTTGAACAGAATACTGGTTCTGCTAATGGACCACGTAATAGAGGTATAGAAGAATCAACTGGGGAATATTTGATGTTTTTAGATCCTGATGATAGATATGCTCCTGATGCTTGTGAAACACTTTACAATGCAGTAAAAGAATATGATGCAGATGTAGCTTTTGGAAGATTCAGACGCATATTTACTTATGGTGAAAAAGTACAAAAATCATATTCTCCATACATGGATAATCTTTCTAAGAATTATCCTAATGAAAAACTTGAAGATGCAAATCCTCTCGGAGTTCCAGATTTTATATGGAATAATTTTTTAGAAAGCTTTGTATATGGTAAAGAAATTAAAGGAAAATATGATAGGACAAAAGAAGCGGATGTTATTTATGTAGATTCTGTAGAAGAAGAACCTGATATTCTTAAGATTCCACCATCTGTATGGTCTAAAATATATAAAAGAGAATTAATAATGGATAATAATATAAGATTTCCACAGTATATTTGTGGAGATGATGCAGCATTTAGTTTAGAATCTTTAATTAATGCTAATGGTGTTGTTTATTTAAATAATTTCTTTAGTTATAATTATTATATTAGAGATTTACCTGATGATAAATCTATTACAAATAATGTAAATCCAAGACTTCTTAATGATCTTATGGATTCTTATATTTATTGTAGGGAACTTACAGATGACTGTTCTAAAGATGTTCAAAACAATAGTGTAACTCCACATCTTTTATATTGGGCTAGTACTTGGAAAGGTGGGCAGTTTACTAAGGAAGAAAATGAAATATTCCTTGAAAAGTTGAAAGAACTTAAGAAGATCCATAATAATGATGTTAAGAGTAAGTTTGTTATGGATACTGTGATTGGAATGGTTAAAGCAGCTATTTTGACTAAATAGTTATTGGGGTTAATTTATGAATATTATTTATTCTTCAGATAATAATTTTGTTTGTTATTTAGCTACAAGTATCTGTTCTGTATGTGAAAATAATAAAAGTTTTGATAAAATAAATTTTTATATTATGTCTCTTGGTATTTCAGATATTAATCAATCTAAATTGGAAAAATTAGTTAATAAATATGGTCATAAACTTTATGTTTTAGATTTAAGTAATTTACATGAGTTTATAGAATTTGATTTTGATTCTTTAACTTGGCATGAAGCTACTTTAGCTCGTTTAGTTATGGCTAGATTATTACCTAAAAATATGAATAAAATTATTTATCTAGATGCAGATACTATTGTTGTTGATGATTTAGGTGAGTTATGGAATTTTGATTTAAGAGATAAATCTATTGGTATGAGTGTTGAACCTACTGTAAATAAAAAAATTAAAAAGAATTTAGATTTAATGGATTATCCTTATCATAATGCTGGAGTTTTATTAATTGATTTAATTAAATGGAGAGAAAGAGACATTGAAAAGACTCTTTTAACTTATTTTGAAAAAAATAATGATAAATTATATGCTCCTGATCAAGATGCAATTAATGCTTCTTTAAAAGATGAAATTGCTCATCTTCCTCCAAAATTTAATTTCTGTAATATTTATTATCATTATAGTTATAAATTTTTAAAGAATTTAATGGGTGATGTTGAATATTTCTCTGAATATGTTTATAATGAATCTATGGATAATCCAGTTATAATTCACTTTATTGGTGAAGAAAAACCTTGGAGAATTGGATCTAATCACAAATATAAAGATGATTATGTTAAGTATAATTCATTAACAGAATGGGCAGGAGAAGGTTTTGAAGATAATTGGGGAAAATTCTTTATATGTTGGAAAATATTCAACGGAGTAACTAAACCAATCCCTTCAGCAAGATATTTTGTGATTAATAATTTCCAACAGATGTATAGAAAAATGATGTATAAATAATTTTTATTTATTATTTTCTTTAAAATAGTCTTGATTTGCTCTTTTTAATAGTTCACTAGTAAACTATTTTTCTCTTATTTTTTTATAATATTT
>JAZLLL010000089.1:0-3357 GCA_045598125.1 Methanobrevibacter sp.
TCCTGATTAATTATTATTTGAATCAATTTAATTAAATTAAATTTATAATTAATATTTATTAGGTTTATAAAAATTTTAAAAGTTAGAATTTAAAAAATTTAGTATATAGTAGGTGCTAAAATGGTTAATGAAAATATGAAAGAGTTAACTCAAAAATTATTAAGTAGAATTAAAGATATCTCTACTCCTGTTAAAATTATGCATGTTTGTGGATCTCATGAGCATACTATTATGGAATATGGGATTCGATCATTACTTCCAGAAGAAGTGGAAATTGTTGCAGGACCAGGATGTCCTGTTTGTGTTGTACCTTCTAGAGAAATCGATGAATGTTTAGAATTAGTTGAAAAAGGTGTTACAATAACTACTTTTGGTGATATGCTTAGAGTTCCGGGTTCTAAAGGTTCTCTTGCAGAAGCTAAAGCAGAGGGTGCAGATATTAGGGTTGTTTATGGTGTTCCAAATGCTGTAGACATAGCTAAAAAAGAAGAAAATGATGTTGTATTTATGTCTGCAGGTTTTGAAACTACTGCTCCAACAGTAGCTGCTGAACTTTTAAATAAACCTCCAGAAAATTTTTCAATTTTGTCATGTCATAGATTGATTCCGGCTGCGCTTGATTTTTTAATAAATTCTGGTGAAACTAATTTGAATGCTTTAATTCAACCAGGGCATGTTTGTACTATTATTGGAACTCAACCATTTGAGAAATTTTCTACTGATTATGGTATTCCACAAGCAGTAGCTGGATTTAATCCTTTAGATATTTTAATGTCTGTTTATATGATTTTAAGACAAATCAATAAAGGAGAAGTTAAGATAGAAAATGAATATAAACGTGCTGTTAGGGAAGAAGGTAATGTTATAGGTATTGGTTCTATGAATCAAGTTTTCCACAAAGTAAGTCGTGAATGGAGAGGTTTTCCTAAAATGCCTGACTCTTGTCTTGAACTTAATTCTGAGTTTGATGAGTATAATGCAAGAAAACTTTATGATATTAAAGTAAAGGATGTTCAAGATGCACCAAAAGGATGTATTTGTGGACCAATTCTCCGGGGAATGGCTAAACCAACTGATTGTAAATTGTTTAGAAAAGCATGCAATCCTATGCATCCAATTGGGGCATGTATGGTTAGTAAAGAGGGTACTTGTAATATTGCTCATCGTTACAGTAGGTGATTATAAATTTGAACTATTTTTTCATTAGGTGATTATATGAATAATATTGAAGTTTTAGCTGTTGATGTTGATGGAACTATAACTGATAATAATAGAAAAATTTGTATAAGTGCAATTGAAGCTCTTCGTAAAGTTGAAGATGCAGGAATTCCAGTTATTATAGCTACTGGAAATATTGCTGATTTTTCTTATGCGATTTCTACATTAATAGGGACTACTGGAGGATTAGTTTGTGAAAATGGGGGGGTAATTTATAAAACTGGTCTAAATAATAACAGAGTTATGGTTTTAGCAGATAAAAATAAAGTAGATGAAGCTTTTGATTTTTTAATTAGTGAGTATGGGGATGATTTGGATTTTAAAATTACTGAAGATGAACATGGTAGGTTCTCAGAAATATGTTTTTATAAATTATTTGACTCAGAACTATTAAAAAAAGCTTTAATTGATTTTGATGTTGAAGTTTATGATAGTGGATTTGCTATTCATTTGACTGATTCTAATGTTAGTAAAGGTTCAGCACTTCAAAAATTAGCTGATTTAGCAGGTTATAATGCTGAAAATATGATGGTTATTGGAGATAGTGAAAATGACTTAGGATTTTTAGATGTTGCAGGATTCAAAGTGGCAGTAGCTAATGCTTGTAGTGAATTAAAAGAAGTTGCAGATTATGTTTGTAATAAAAAATATGGTGATGGTGTAGCTGAAGCTATTGATAAATTTATTTTTAATGATAAATAATATTATTTAATATTGGTTAAAAATAGGGATAATAATAGAGTTTACTAATAAAAATTAGTAATTAAAATTATTTTATTTAATGGGGATTAATATGTTATTTGAATTAGCTAATAAAGCAAAAAAAGAAGTTTCAAAATATGTGGATGATTATGAGATCTATATTGATAAAACTAAATTAATCCAGTTAGATTCTCAAAAATCTGATTTAAATTTTGCAAAAGAAGAAAATACTATAGGTTTGGGAATACGTGTTATTAAAGATAATAAAATAGGTTTTGCTTTTACATCAGATATGGAAAAAATATCAAGTACTGCAAGGATTGCTTTTGAAAATTCTAAACTTAATGAAAAAGATGAAAATTTTTCTTTTGCACAAGAAGAGAAATTACCTAAAATAAAAGGAACTTTTGATAAAAAATTTAAAGATTTAGAACTTGAAGAAATTACAGACTCTATGAATAATTTTTTATCTATTGTTGATGATTTGGGTTGTCAAGCTACTTCTGGAGGGTTTTCTGCTGCAGAAGGCGAAACTTTAATTTTAAATTCTAATAATGTTTCTGCTTATGATAAATCTACTGGTTTTGCCATAGGTATTTCAGTTAATGCTGAATCTAATGGTAAAATTAGTACGGCTTATGATTCCGTTTCTTCTTGTTTATATGATTTAAAAGAAGATAAACTTGCATTTGATGTTTGTAAACTTGCTAAAGATTCTTTAAATGGTGAATCTATTGAAACTTCTGATTTTGATGTGGTGCTTGATTATCATGCTGCAACTGGATTGATTTCTACTTTTTTAAGTGGTTTTAGTGCAGATAGTGTTCAAAGAGGAAGATCTTTACTTGCAGATAAATTAAATCAACAAATTGTTTCTGAAAATCTTTCTATTTATGATGATGGTACTTATGAAGGTGGATTAAATTCTGGTGTTTGTGATGGTGAAGGAACTGCATCTAAATGTACTTCTCTTGTAGAAAATGGTGTTCTTAAAAACTTTTTATATGATATTTACACTGCAAATAAAGCAAATAATTTAATTAATGGTTCTTTTATAGAAAGTACTTCTAATGGTTTTAGATCTTCTTATTCTGGAACTCCTTCTGTTTCTTCTTCAAATGTTATTTTTGATTTTAAAGAAAAATCTGAAATAGATGAGCTTGAAAATGCTTTTTTAGCTACTGATGTTTTAGGAGCTCATACGGCAAATCCTTTTTCTGGTGATTTTTCAGTTGAAGTGAATAATGCTTTTAAAATTATTGATGGTGAGATAAGTATGCCTGTTAAGAAAGCTATGATTTCAGGTAATATTTATAAAATTTTATCTAATTGTGAAGCAGTAAGTAGTGAAGTTAAACAAAGAGGTTCTTTTATAATTCCAAAAATATTAGTTCATGATTTAAGAGTTATTGGTAATTAATAATATTATTTTATTTT
>JAZLLL010000090.1:0-6039 GCA_045598125.1 Methanobrevibacter sp.
CCAGATTTAGTGTAAAATTTACTGATAAAATAAAAAGAACATTAAAATAGAAACTCTACTAAAAAAATCTACTAAATAATATAGAGAGATAAAATGATTGCTGTAATACTTGCTGCTGGAATGGGTACAAGATTAAGACCACTTACAGATGAAATTCCAAAAGCTTTACTTGAAATTAATAATATGACTTTACTTGAGAGAATGATTAAAAACTGTATTGATGCAGATATTACAAAATTTATTGTAATTTGTGGTTATTATAAAGAAAAAGTAATCAACCTAACCCCAAAATTAGAAGAGAAATACAATATTGAAATTACAACTCTTGTAAACGAAAAATACGATGTAACTAATACTTCTGTCTCCACATACATTGCAAGTGAAAACATTGATGATGATTTTATTCTTGTAAATGGAGATAATGTAGTAGATCCACAAATTATTAAAAACCTTGCAAACTGTGAAAATACTGGAATGATTATTGATAATTATAAAACCTTAAATGAAGAATCATTTAAGCTCATTATAGTTAATAAAACTTTAAATGATGATGAAACAATAGCAAGTGGAGAAATTGAAGCTATTGGAAAAGGATTAGATATTCCATCTTCAAGTGGAGAGTTCATAGGAGTCTCAAAAGTAATTAAAGAAGATATTAGTAAATTCAATGAAATCTTAAAAGAATTAATTGACCAAGACCCTCAAAACTATTATGATTTTGCTTATGAAGATTTAAGTAAAATAACTAAAATCGATTTTGTTTTAACAAACGGCCTTAAATGGACTGAAATCGATGATCATATTGATTGGGAAAATGCTCAAATACTTGTAGATGAGTTAGAAAATTAGAATTATTAAAAAATATTAAAAAACTAAAATTTCTTAAAAAAAATAACAATATTATTAAGTAAATTTCTTAAAAAATAATATCAAGGCTAAATATGTCAATAAAATCAAAAATAACTAAAATAGCTAAAAAAATTATATTTGGAATATATAATATAAGTTCATACTTCATTCCTATTAAAAAAAATACAATTCTTTTTGAATCAAGTAATGGTCGCAATTATAGTGGAAATCCAAAATATATATATGAAGAAATAGTAAGAGAAAGCCTTGATAATAAATTTAATTGTGTTTGGATATGTAATGATTTAAATGCTAAAATTCCAGGGAAACATATTAAAATAAAAAGATCTGGATTTAAATACTTATTTTATTCTCTTAGAAGTGAATTTTGGATATTTGATTCAAGACATCAATATTATCTTAAAAAACCTAAAAAAACCACATATATCCAAACTTGGCATGGAACTGTTTTTAAAAAATTAGGTTTAGATATGGATTATGTTAATATGAGTGATAATATTGACATTCAAAAATATAGAGAAGAATTTGCAAAAAACACTTCTAAATGGGATTATTTAATCTCTCAAAACCCCCATTCTACTAAAATATTTAAGAAAGCTTTTGATTTTAAAGGGAAAATGCTTGAAATAGGATATCCACGTTGTGATATTTTAGTAAATAACAATAAAGAAGAAGAAATTAATAAAATAAAGTATAAACTCAATATTCCAACTGATAAAAAAGTAATTCTTTATGCACCAACATGGAGAGATAATGAATACTATAAAAATGGAGAATATAAATTTACTACAACAATGGATTTTGATATGCTAAAAGAATCTATTTCTAAAGATTATATTATTATAGTCAAATATCATTATTTAGTAAAAGATAATGTAGATTGGAGTAAATACAAAGACTTTGTAATTGAATGCGATGCATCTTGGGATATTCAAGAACTTTATCTTATTTCAGACATGATGATTACAGATTATTCTTCTGTTATGTTTGATTATTCTATTCTTAAAAGACCTATGATTTACTTTACTTATGATTTAGATGATTATAAACAAAACATTAGAGGAATGTATTTTGATATCTTTGAAGAAGCACCAGGTCCTACTATTAAAACTAATTCAGAATTTGTTAATTATATTATAAACTTCAATTTAGATGATTATAACCAAGAATATGGTGCAAAATATAAAAAATTCAATGAAAAATACAATCCATTTGATAAAGGTACTGCTTCTAAAGAAGTAGTTAATTTAATATTAAAAAACAATTAACATATCAAATGATAAATTTAAATTTTATTTAAAATTATTCTAAAATAAAATTCAATTTATGGCCACAATTTATACAATGGTCATCTTTTATTCTTTTTTTATCCTGATTACAATCTCCTATTCTTCCAATTAAAAGCTCTCCACAATTAGGACAATAGCTATTTTTATTTGTATTTACATTCCCCAAATAAACATATTCTAAACCACTATCAATAGCTATCTCTCTAGCTTTCTCTAATGTAGATATCTTAGTAGGATTTCTATCATTCATCTTATTCATAGGGAAAAACCTTGAAAAGTGAAGTGGAACTTCACATCCTAATTCACTACTAATAAATTCACATAATCCTTCTAATTCTTCATTATCAGTATTTAAATCATCAATTAAAAGAGTAGTTATTTCTAAATGAGTATTGTATTTTGATTTTCCTTTATAAATTGTTTTTAAATTATCAAGCACAATATCTAAAGATCCACCACAAATATCTTTATAGAATTTATCACTGTAAGATTTTAAATCAATGTTAAAAGCATCAATAAATTTTAAGGTTTCTATTAATGATTCTTCACTCATATATCCATTACTTACATAAATATTTTTTATATTTTTTCCATGAGCAAGTATAGAAGTTTTTTGGGCAAACTCAAAGTATAAAGATGCTTCATTATAAGTCCAAGCAATCGATGCACAATTGTTATTAAGTGCATTTTTAACAATCATCTCTGGTAGTATTTTAGTTGTATTCATGTTTTGATAAGAATTATTTGCTAACATGTAGTTCTGACAGTTTAAACATGAGAAATTACAACCAAAACCACCAATTGAAAGTGTATTAGAACCAGGTAAAAAATGATAAAGTGGCTTCTTTTCAATAGGATCTACATTAAAACTAGCTATTTTAGGATAATTATCAAGATAAAGTTTACCATCTTTATTAAATCTTGACTTACAATATCCATAATGGCCACTTACTATATTACAAAATTTAGAACATAATCTACATTGAACAATATTATTTTCTAAAGATTTGTAAAAACTTGCCTCATATAATTCATTCAATTAAAACACCTAATTATAAAAATTTAGTAATTCTTTAAAATTAATTAAACAATTAGATTAAATGCTCATAACCTTTTGAATCTATAGTTATTATATTATTATCAGAGCGTACCATTTCAAGTGTAAAATTATTAATTTTATTATTAGAATTGGATTCCTCAATTAATTCATTTTCAACTTTATTTTCAACAATCTCACCAATAATAAAGAAATCTAATTCATCTTTTAAAAAACTAACAAGCTCTTTTGGAACTGTAAATAAAAGTTCAAAATCTTCTCCTACATGGAAAAATAAGTCTAAATAATCACATCCAATAGCATTAGCTATTTGTTTAAATTCATCTTCAATTGGAAGTGAATCTTCATAGAGTAAAATAGATTTTGAATAATTAGGTAAATTAGAATCTTGATTTAAATTACTAGTATTAAATTGCATATCACGTTCTAAAAGCTCATATAATTCGCTTGCAAGACCATCTGTAATATCTGTACACGAGATATTATATCTTGAAGCTTTATGAAATGATTTAGAATTTAAATAGTTCTTTTTATTATTATATTTATTAAGTATAAAAGACTCATTTTGACAGGCTTTAGGTTTTAAAGCTTTAAAAATAGCTAAATCAACAAAACTTGAATCAATCCCGCGAGCTTTTTTTAGCTTTTCACTATCATTTAATAATTCAAATCCTAATGCTGCAAGACCAAGTTCACCTGTAATAGCTACCAAATCACCAACATTAAAACCATATTTCATTAAAGCTTTATCTTTTCTTACCTCACCAAAAGCAGTGGCTGATATAATTATTTGATCTGCTTCATTTGTATCTCCACCAATAAGTGGAATATTATAATCACTGCAAGCTCCTATAACACCACAAATAAGTTCATCAAAATCATCTAAAAGTAAGTCTTTTGCAATAGCTAAAGATAAAACAAGGCCAATAGGTTTAGCTCCCATAGCTGCAAGATCACTAACATTTACAACAACAGATTTATATCCCATCTGATAATAGCTCATAGCTTTTGGAAAATGCTTAGATTGAATTAACATATCTGAAGTAGTTACTAAATAGCTAAACTCATTAAGATTATGATTGATAAGCGCACAATCATCTCCAATACTTGTTTTAAAATCAGTGCAAGAAGAAAAATTAGAACTAAAATTACATACTAAATCAGAACATTCTCTATTTTTAGTAACTATTCTATTAATGAGTTCCTTCTCACCTAAATCAGATACTTTATAAGAGCTTTTATTCATAGTTTAATATTTGTTTTTATAATATAATAAATTTAATTAAAAAAAATAAAAAAAATAAGTAAAAAAGCTATTAAATTTATTCTAAAGCATCTGAAACCATTTGTTCCAAGATTTCAATTAAGATATCATCATCACAAATTGGTTCTGGATATAAAACTTCACCATCAAATTCCACTTTAACATCACCATGGCCGTGATGGTGATGTCCATGACTATGAGAATGATTGCAGTCATGATTATGAGAGTGATTATGGTCATGTTCATGATGATGATGTTCATGACCATCATCTTCAATAAGCCCTAAAATAGTTGGAATATCTCTTGTAGTATGAACTCCAGGAGCTAAAAATACAGGAACAACAATTAATCTATCAATATCATTTTCTGAAGTTAATTTATTAATAGATACTGGAATATTAGGTTCTACAAGTTCCATAAATCCAAAACTGGAAGGATAATCAGAATTTTCACTATATAAATTGTATAAAGTAGAAATAAATTCCTTATTGTAATTTAATCTACTTCCATGAGATACAAGTAAAACACCAGTTTTCACATCATCATCTAATTTAGAATCCTTAAGAGCACTTCCAACTCTTTTATTAATAATCTCTAAAAGTCTAGAATTTGGTCCAATAGGTTCAATATATTCAAGTTCACCCTCAAAATCAATATCAGGAAGACCATATAAATAATGGCCTTCTGGATAAATTCCATCAGGCTGTCTTGGATCTACTTCTTTAGGTTTAATTCCTAAAATAGTCGGAATATCAATATTAGTATGAATTCCAGCAGCTAAAAAGACTGGAAGTGCAATAATACGTTTTAAATTAGGAGTAGATTCTTTTAAAAGATTAATTGCATCAGGAAGTGAAGGTTTAGCTACTTTCATATAACCTACTTCTGTATTTAACCCCGTGGATTCTATAAATTTATTACAAATATCAGTGAAAGTTTTTTTTGCATAAGGAAGGCTGCTTCCATGAGATACAAGTAAAACACCAGTATTTTCACCATATTTAGAAAAATCAAATTTATTTTGTGATTTTAAATTTGAATCCATAAGAGATTACTCCGTCTTCCCCATCTTCTCTAATTCTTCTAAATACCATTTCAACAGGGTCTCCGATTTCAATATCATCAACATCTGCATCTACAATTTGAGCAGTTACTTTTGCTCCTTCTTCAAGTTCAATAATAGCTACAGCATAAGGAGCGATTTTCTTAAATTCAGAAGTAGGAGTTCTAATTATAGAAAAACTAAATATTTTTCCTTTACCAGAAAATTGAATAGGTTCTAAGTCACCTTTTCTTCTACAATCAGGACAAATTACTCTTGATGGGAAAAATACTTGCCCACAAGTATTACATTTAGTACCAATAAGATTGTATCTTTGTTGAATATGACGCCAAGTTCTTACAGTATCAGACATTAAATTCCTCCATAATAAAAATGATTTTAATAATTTAATTAAATTCATAAAAATATTTAAAAAAATATCTCTAACTCAATCTAAACTTTATAAAAATATTTAAAAAAATATCTTTAATTTATAAAATTATAATATATTTTACTT
>JAZLLL010000091.1:0-3677 GCA_045598125.1 Methanobrevibacter sp.
AAATAAATAAAACAACAAATGAAAAAAACATAGAAAATAAAATATTGACTAAAACAGATAAAATAAGAACTATTAATGCAAATAATCAATCAAACCCCATAAACAAACTAAGTAGCACTATTAAAACAAAAACAAGCATAAAAACAATAAATGAAAGTCAATTCTATAGAAATAACTTTATTGAAGTAGAGTTAGTAGATTCATATAACAAAAGAATTACCAACAGTACTATTTATATGACATTAATTTATGAGAATACTTCCAAAATATACAAATTAACTACGAATAAATATGGAATAATTAAAGTAGTGATAAACTTAACTAAAACTTATACTGTTAATTTTGAATTTAAAGGAGATATTAATTATTTAGCATCTAATTCAGGGAATATAACTGTGATTAAAGATTTAAGTTTAAATACTATACTAATCGAAAGTGCTAATTTAAAAAAATTAATTGAATTAAATGGAACAGTCCCTAAAACGGTTAAATTAAATAAAACAACTCACAATACAGAAGAATTTTTATATATTATGTGTAAAGCTATTTCAAATATAAATAAAAAAAGTACAACAAATATAAAAATAAAATATATGGATAAAGCACCTACACCAGTTACTAAAGCATTAACTGGAAAAATAACTAAAGATGAAATCACAAAAATAACAAATAATATTTTAAATTTTATGAATACTAATTTAAGAGCACCTAATTATGTTAGTAGCAGTTTAGGAAATATTCCTTACTGTGAAGTTATTCATATGTATTCTAAAATATTAAATTTTTACAAAACTGAAAAAAGATTATGTAATTATGTAACTCTTGAAAAAATGAGTTCGTTTAAAACAAATACAATTACTTATAATATAAGTTATTCTGTGCTAAATGATAAATACAAAAATGAAACATTAAGCCAATATCTAAAATCAACAATTAATTGTCAATCTAACAATTCTCAAATCATTAACTTAGCTAAATCACTTACATCAACAATCACAAATACTTATTTAAAAGCAACTGAAATTTATAATTATGTTAGAGATAAAATTGTTTATAGTAATTACAATAACACTAAAAAAGGAGCCATAAACACATTACTTCAAAAATCAGGAAATTGTGTTGATCAAACCCATTTACTAATAGCTATTGCACGAGCTGCAGGTATTCCCTCAAGATATATTCATGGCACTAACTGTAAATTCACTTCAGGACTAAAATGTGGGCATGTTTGGGCTCAATTATTAATTGGAGATACTTGGGTTGTAGCAGACACCACTAGTTCTAAAAATTCATTAGGAATTGTTAAAAACTGGGATATAAATAGTTACACATTACTTAGAAAATCAAATTATTTAAGTTTTTAAAAACTTATTAATTGATTATATTAAAACTATAAACCTAAAAACTAAATAAAATTATTAAATAAAACTAAAAATTATAGATTTAATTTAAGTTGATTAAAATTAGAATAATTAATTTAATTAAATCTATATATTATTTTATTTTTTAAACTATTTTTTAAAAAGATAAACATATAATTAGAAGTTACATAAAATAATTCTAAAAATAAAACACAAATTACCTATAAAAAATAATTAAAAAAAAACCAAAAAATAAAACGCCGGGACCGGGATTTGAACCCGGGTGATCATAAGATCATCGGATTAGCAGTCCGACGCCGTACCAGGCTGGGCCATCCCGACATACAAATAAAAATAGCAACTAAAACTTACATATAACAAGTATAAGTTTTAACTATTATTAATTTATTTAAACATACATATAAACTTTTTGATTAATAAAATATCCATAAGATAATTCAATATTAATAGAATAAATTTAAAAAAACAAGTTAAACAGCACATAAAGGAGTGGACAAAATTCAATAACAAAAGTTATCTCAAATATTAACTCCACCTCGCGATTCTACAAGCATTAACTGTAATCAGTAGAGCTGCTCCTTTCCAGGCCTGACACATTCCTAAAATAAAGACGATTAAGAATTACCCTCCAGTAAAACTCTCGTCACCATTAATCCTGCAGGACGAAGCTTCTATATTAATTTTTAAGGCTTCTATTAAATCCAGATGCCGCCTCCTTTATTTCGACCACACCCAAGGAGATTTGTGCTTACAGAGGACTCCTAACCCTCCAGTCTAGCCAAATGAAATTATGTTTTTAATATTATATAAAGTTTATTAATATTGAAAACCAGTGCAACTAAATAAATATAATAGACACTTAAAAAAAGAATTAACTAAAATGGATAATAAATTAAAATTAAATAAGAATAAGATAAAAATTAGAAAAAAGAGCCAATAAATTAAAAAAAAGCAGAAAAAAAACAAATCATAACTCTTTTTTGATTGCTTGAATAATATCTCCATCGGAAATAATCCCAACAAGTTTACCCTCATCAACAACAGGTAACTGATTTATAATTTCATTCTCAGGAGCATTTTCAAACATAGCACGAATAGCATCTTTTACAGAATCTTGTGAAGATACACAAGTTACATCTTTAACCATTGCACTTTCAACTTTAGTGCCAAATTCATATTTATCTAAAATTAAATTATGACCTAAATCAGTGTCTGTTACAATACCAACTAATTTATCATCTTCCATAACCGGCATTGCACTAATCTTATTTTTCATCAAAGTTTCAAATGCAAACACAGTTTTTTCATTAGGATCAACTGTAATTACATCTTTAGTCATTAAATCTTCTACTTTTAAATCATTTAACATTTAACTCCTCCAAAAATAAATTAAAAATTTAATAATTATAATTATTATAGAAAAATCTAAATTCAATATATATTTTTAATTAATCATATAATTAAACTTTTATATTTAATTTTTATAAAAAATAATTCAATAAAACATCCAATAATTAAATTAATCTAAAGAGTCTATTAAATATTAAAATACAACAAAATAAAAATAAACTAACAATAAAAGAAATAGTAAATAAAAAAAAGAAACTCTAATTAGATACTTAAATTAGTTAGAATTTAAGAATTTGTGTTTATTTCTTTCAAAAATCTTTTTAAACCATCCATAAGCAATAACTAATGCAATAGCATTAATCAAACCATGAATTAAATCAATAGGAATAGCTGCAAGATAAAGTCCAGTTAAACTAGGAATATCAATAACACTTAAATAAGGAAACATAGCAAAATCAGTTATGAATCCATATAAGAATCCCCAAACAAATCCAAATACAACACGTAAAATAAGATTATCCAATTTTTCACTTAATAAACCTGAAGAATATCCCATTAATCCCCATGCCAACATTTGAAAAAATGTCCAGTAACCTAAACCCATAAACAAATCAGAAACTAAAGCAGTTAAAATACCTACTAAAAATCCAGTCTCACCACCATATACAATACCAACCATTATTATTATAAAAGAAGCCAGTTGTATACTCGGAAGACTCATACCTATTAATCTACCAACAACAGCAACCGCTACTAAAATAGCTAAAAGAACAATATATTCTACATTTGGTTTTGATTTTTCAAATAAATGAAAAACAGTGTAAATAATACCAATCAAAACAAGTATTGCTGCAATAATTGTTAAAATCATTGTTATGTCCATAAAAATCACAAAAAAACTATAATAACATTTATAAAAATATAAAAGAATTTTATAAATTAAAA
>JAZLLL010000092.1:0-4693 GCA_045598125.1 Methanobrevibacter sp.
TCATAATTTTGAGAATTTTAGTTAATATTTATGTATAATCTTTAATTATCTTTTTTTTAAAATAATGCTTTATTAAATAAGGATTATATAAATAGAATTTAATTAAAATTATAATTATAATTTAAAAAAATAGGTGTTAAAGTTTAAAATTAATTAATAGAATTATTAAAATATTTTAATAAATTTTAATATTAAAAAAGTAAATTAAATAGAATTTTATCTATTTAATTTTTGATAATTTGCTGCTTGAAGACCATGGTATTTAATCATACCTTCTATCTCATTTTGATCAGTTTCTTTATCTTCGAATGTAATTTGTTTGATACTATGTAAACTGAAAGGAGATTCTCTAGTTACTGGTTGGATTGACCCTTTGAACAATTTCATAACAACTTTACCACTAACTCTTCTTTGCATTTGATCAATAGCTTGATCAAGGTCTTCTCTTAATGGCTCTTGCCATAATGCTTCATATACTAAATCTGCATATAAACTACTCATATAATTAGCAAACCTAATTTCTGAAGTAGTTAAAACTAAACCTTCTAAAGCTTTATGTGCTGCAATTAATAATTTAGCTCCTGGAACTTCATAAAGTTCATGGCTTTTAAGACCAATCATTCTATTTTCAATGATGTCTACTCTACCTACGCCATTTTCACCAGCTATTTTATTAGCTTCTTCAACAATATCTACTAATTTCATCATTTTTCCATTAATTGAGATAGGTATTCCTTCTTCAAATTCAATGGTTACTTTAGTTGGAGTATCTTTTGCATTTTCAGCAGAAGCAGTCCATTCATAAATCTCTTCTGGAGGTTCTTCTGCAGGATCTTCAAGAACACCTCCTTCAATTGCTCTTCCCCAGATATTCTCATCAATACTGTAAATTTTATCAGAAGGTAATGGGAGGCCATGTTCTTTAGCATAAGCAAGCTCCTCAGTTCTTGTTAAATTCATTTCTCTAATTGGCGCAATAATTTTAAAGTCAGACATAGATCTAATAATTGCTTCAAATCTGAATTGATCATTTCCTTTTCCAGTACATCCGTGGGCGATTGCAGTAGCTCCTTCTTTTTTAGCAATTTCAATGATTTTCATTGCAATTAAAGGTCTTGCAAGAGCAGTACTTAAAGGATAACCTTCATATTCTGCATTTGCTTTAATTCCTTTAGCTATATATTCATTTGCAAATTCCTCTCTTGCATCAACGATATAATGTTTGCTTTTGTTTAATGAATCTGCAGAATTTTGAGATTTTTCTAATTCTTCTCTTGGTTGTCCTACATCAACGCAACAAGTGATAACTTCATAATTATACTTTTCTTCTAGTAATTTAACACATACAGTGGTATCTAATCCTCCACTGAATGCAAGAACAACTTTTTCCATTTTTTATACCTCAATAAATTGTTAATATGATATCGTAAAATAAAATTAATTTAAGTAATTTAATGAGAAATATAATTAATTAAATAATTTATAATAGTGACATCCTATTAATTCATAATTTTATTTTTTATATTATATATAGATTTTAGGTCTTATGTTATTTTTATTTTTTTTATTTTTTTATTTTTATTATTTTTGGGTATTTTTATCAGGTTATGTGTTAATTATTAGGATTATACCTTTAATGTAATTTTATTTTAAATAAATAATTAAAGAATAAGTTATAATAGTAAATAGGTTTATTTTAAATTTTTAAAGTAGTTCATTTTAAATATTTAATTTAATAAATTAATAATATAAAGTTTTTAAATAAATTCTTTAAAATATTGCTGGTGATTTTATGAATACTTTTGATATAGGTGGAATTAAATCTTCGGATTTTCAAATGAATCTTATTTATAAAGAATCTGGAGGTTTTATAGCAGCAAATAAGAATATTTTTGATAATTTGGATTTATCTAATACAACTAAACTTATTCTTGAAGAATCTATTAAAGGAACTGTAATGCTTAAAATTGGTAAAGGATCTCCTAAAGTTATGCTTGTTTCAGGTGTTCATGGTAATGAATTATCCCCACAAATTGCTAGTTGTTATCTTATAGATTCTCTTTTAACTAATGATATTAATGGAACTGTTTATATTGTTCCGTTTGTAGCACCAAAGGCATCTATGGAAAGTAAAAGACATTTTAATAATTTGGATTTAAATAGATCTGCTCATAAAAAAGGATCTATTACTAATATTATTTTAAATAAAGCTTTAAAATTAAATGTTTTAGGAATTGGAGACTTTCATTCTACTGCACCTAATACAAATCCAGGCAGAGAAGGTGTGTTTGCATCAAAAGAACCTTCAAGTGAAAGTTTAACTATAGCTGATTTTATTGCAGATAAAATGGGTTCAGATTCAATTAAATATAGTAAAGCAGGTATTCCATTTAAAGGAGCTCTTGAAGATGAAGCTAATTTAGCAGGTATTCCTGCAGTTACTTGTGAAATATTTGCACCTACATCTTTTGCTAGTAAAAAAGATTATGAAAGATCTCTACTTCAAATGAAAGTATTTTTAGAATATTTCGGTATTATAAATGGTTCTTATGATATATAAATTTCATTTTTAGTTTTTTCAAGTTTTTTTTTTTTAAAAATAGGTATTTTATTAATAAAAATAATATAATAACACATATCGTGTTGATTATATATTTTTATGAATATTAATAATAATTAAATTCCTCTATCTTGCATTCTATCTGATGAAGATAAATTTGACATTTCAAGACCTTTCATAGCTTCTCCAAGGTTTTTAGATACTTCAGCTAATACTTCAGGTTTGTCATAATTTGCAGTTGCTTCAACAATAGCATTTGCAAAAGCTTCAGGATTATTTGATTTGAAGATTCCTGATCCTACAAAAATACCATCTGAACCTAATTGCATCATTAAAGATGCATCTGCAGGTGTAGCAATTCCTCCTGCTGCAAAATTAACTACAGGTAATTTTCCAAGTTCAGCAGTTTTTCTGACAAGTTGGGGTGGTGCTTGAATTGTCCTTGCATACTTAAGAAGTTCCTCTTCTTCTAATTTTTGTATGCTTCTTATTTCTCCCATTACTTTTCTCATATGGCGTACGGCTTCTACGATATTTCCAGTTCCTGGTTCTCCCTTGGTACGAATCATAGCAGCACCTTCATTAATTCTTCTTAAAGCTTCTCCTAAATCTCTTGCACCACATACAAAAGGGATTGTAAATTCTTTTTTATTTATATGGTATTCTTCATCTGCAGGTGTAAGGACTTCACTTTCATCAATCATATCCACACCTAATGTTTCTAAAATTTGTGCTTCTGCAATATGTCCAATTCTAGCTTTTGCCATTACTGGAATGGAGACTGCATTTACTACTTCTTCAACAATTGATGGATCTGCCATTCTTGCAACTCCTCCTGCAGCTCTAATATCTGCAGGTACTTTTTCTAAAGCCATGACTGCCACAGCTCCTGCATCTTCTGCAATTACTGCTTGTTCAGCATTGACTACATCCATAATGACTCCACCTTTTGTCATTTTTGCAAATCCTTCTTTTAAAACATTAGTTCCTTTCACCATAATTAAATCTCCTAATATGGATTGAATTTATTAATTTAAATTATTTTCTTATTTTTTTTGGATTGAATTTATTGATTTCAGAATATTTTCGTTGTTTGGATGATATTCTATTTATCTTCACTTAATATTTGATATAATTGCTTAATTTTTATTTAAATCAAGATAAATCATATATTCAATCTTATACTAATCTTTTAATTAAAATATTTAAACTTTTGCATAATTATTAAATTTATTTTCTGATAATATTGAATGTATATTCGGCAAAATTTATTAATAATAGATTTTAAAATTTACTTGTTGAAATATTTTTTTGATTATGGTTTATTGGTGGTTAAATGGTTGTAATAGGTATTTTAGATTTACAAGGAGCTGTTAGTGAACATTTGGATATAACAAACAAAGCTTTAAAGAATTTAAATATTGGTGGGGAAGTTAAAACGGTTAGATATGCTGAAGAAGTTGCAGAATGTGATTGTATTATAATTTCAGGTGGGGAAAGTACTGTAATTGGTAAAATTCTTTTTGAAAGAGGTATTGATAAAGTTATTAAGGAAAAATCTTTACCTGTTTTTGGTACTTGTGCAGGTATGATTTTACTTTCAAGTAAAACAGATTATAATCAACCCGTTCTTTCTTTAATGGATATTGAAGTAGGTAGAAATGCTTTTGGTAGACAAATGGATTCATTTGAGGATATTATTGATATATTGGGCTTTGAATTTCCAGGAGTATTTATAAGGGCCCCTATTTTATATTCTTATGACTCTTCAAAAGAGGATATTGAAATCTTAGCAGAGTATAATTCTAAAATTGTTGCTATTAAACAAGGAAAAAATTTAGCAATGTCTTTTCATCCAGAATTAACTGAGGATACAAGAATTCATGAATATTTCATAAAACTTGTAACTTCTGATTAATAATTTTTATTAAATTTTATTATTTTAGAATTAAAATTGGAAGTATGTTTTAGAATTGGAATTTAATAAAGTATTGATATTACTTTATAAGATAGGTATGTTTATATTTTTATTCTATTTTTTTAAAATTTATAATTTAAGCATTATCCTATTTTTTTTCAAATGCTCTCTCTAAAATTATATTTATTTAAAGAATAAATTGTTTAAATAGAGAA
>JAZLLL010000093.1:0-19401 GCA_045598125.1 Methanobrevibacter sp.
TAATATTTTTTTATTTTATATATTCAGTAACTTATTGAACATACGATTATTTTAATAAATTATTTAAAATATTAAAAACATATAGTTATTTATAATATTTTTTTATTGGGTTATTTTTTAAAAATTTTATTCTTTTTTGAAAATTTATACTTTTTAAGAAATTTATTCAATATTATCTATATTTTCTAAAATATTATTTTTTATAAAATTAAAAATATAATTAGAAATATATTATTTATTAATTAATGAATATTAAAATGGAGATGTGATTTTTTAATGATTATTGTAGATTCTAATTTATGCAAAGGCTGTGATATATGCATAATTACATGTCCTAGGGATGTTTTTGCAAAATCTGAAAAGGTTAATAAGAAAAATGTATATGTTCCTTATGCTGAAGATGAGCAATCATGTACTAATTGTGGATTATGTGAGTTATCCTGCCCGGATCAAGCTATTTATGTAGGTGGGATGAAATAATGACTAAAGAATTATTTGTTCAAGGTAATCAAGCTTGTTCTCTTGGAGCAATTAAAGGAGGATGTAGATTTTTTGCAGGTTATCCTATCACTCCATCTACTGAAATTGCTGAAGAAATGTCTAGATTATTGCCTAAATATGGGGGTTCATTTATACAAATGGAAGATGAGATTGCTTCTGCAGGAGCAATTATTGGAGCTTCTTGGAGTGGAATGAAAGCTATGACTGCTACTTCTGGTCCTGGAATATCTTTAATGCAAGAAAATATTGGATATGGATTTATAAGTGAAACTCCTATTGTTTTAATTAATGTTCAAAGAGGTTCTCCATCAACTGCACAACCAACCATGTCTGCTCAAGCAGATATGATGCAAGCTCGTTGGGGTTCTCATGGGGATTATGAACCTATTGCTTTAGCTCCTTCATCTGTACAGGAATTTTTTGATTTTACAATTAGGGCATTTAATTTAGCAGAAGAATATAGGATTCCTGTCACTGTATTGGCAGATGAAATTGTTGGGCATATGAGAGAAAAATTAGTAATTCCTGATGAAATTGAAATTGTAACTCGTAAAAAACCTGAATTAGATGAGAATTATTTGCCTTTTAAATGTGAATCTTGTGGTGTTAATCCAATGCCGGCATTTGGGGATGGGTTTAATATTCATGTTACTGGTTTAACTCACGATGAAAAAGGATATCCTGATACTAATACTCCTAAAACTCATTCAGATTTAGTAAGTAGACTATGTGATAAAATATTAAAAAATAGGGATAAAATTTGTTCTGTTAAAAAAGAATTCTGTGATGATGCAGAAATTGTTGTTGTATCCTATGGTTCTCCTTATCGTTCTGCTTCAACAGCAGTAACTCAAGCAAGAAAAGAGGGTTTAAAAGTAGGATCTCTTAAAATTGACACTCCATGGCCTTTCCCTGAGGAAGAAATTATAGCTATTGCAGAAAATGCAACTGATATTATTGTTCCTGAAATGAATTTAGGTCAAATGGTTCATGAAGTAGAAAGAGTAGTTGCAGGTAAAGCTAATGTCCATCTTATTGGTAAAATTGGGGGGGAACTTCATAAACCTGCAGAAATTTTAGCTAAAATTAGGGAGATTAAAAATTAATAATTAATTAAATTTATTATGTGGAGGTTTTATTGTGGAAGATATTAAAAAAGAAAATCCATATAAAAAATATTTAAGGGAAGATAGATTACCTCATATATTTTGTCCTGGTTGTGGTAATGGTATTGTCATGAATGCTTTCTTTAAAGGACTTGAAGGTACGGATATTAATTTTGATGATATTGCTATGGTTTCTGGTATTGGTTGTTCTTCAAGAGTTCCAGGATATGTGAAATGTGATTCTTTACACACTACTCATGGAAGAGCATTAAGTTTTGCTACTGGTTTAAAAGTTGGGAATCCTGATTTAAATGTGGTTGTTTTTACTGGTGATGGTGATTCTGCATCTATTGGTGGAAATCATTTAATTCATGCTGCAAGAAGAAATGTTAATCTTACTGTTATTTGTATTAATAATAATATTTATGGAATGACTGGTGGTCAAATTAGCCCAACATCTCCAAAAGGAAGTTATGGTACTACAGCTCCTTATGGTTCTAGAGATTCTCCTTTTGATTTAGCTAATCTTGTTAAATCTGCTGGAGCATCTTATGTTGCAAGATGGACTACAACCCACCCTATTCAATTATATAAATCTATTCAAAAAGGTTTAGAAAATGAAGGATTCTCATTCATTGAAGTTGTTTCTCAATGTCCTACTTATTTTGGACGTAAAAATAAACTTAAAACACCAACTGCTATGTTTGAATATATTAAGGAAAATAGTATTAATAAGAGAAAAGCAGAAAATATGGATGATTATGAACTTGAAGGAAAAATAATTGTTGGTGAGTTTGTTAATAAAGTTTCTAAGGAATTATGTAATAATGAAGCAGAATTAGTTAAAGAAAACGGAGATAAACCATTAGCTATTAAATCTGCATTTGAGGAGTGAATTAAATGAGGACTGAAGTACGTATTGCAGGATTTGGTGGTCAAGGAGTTATTATGGCTGGTATTATTATTGGTAAAGCAGCTTCTCTTTTTGATGGTTTAAATGCGGTTCAAACTCAATCTTATGGTCCTGAAGCTCGTGGTGGAGCTTCAAGAACTGAAGTAGTTATTAGTGATGATGAGATTCATTATCCTAAGGTTCAATCTCCCGATATTTTGGTTGCTATGTCTCATGAAGCTTTAATAAAATATTTGGATGATTTAAAAGATGGGGGTATTTTAATTATAGATCCTGACATGGTGGATGAGGCTGAAATATCTGAATTTATTGTTAGTCATGATATTAAAGTTTATCATGCTCCAGCTACAAAAACTGCTTCTGAGGATATTGGTCTTAGAATTGTAGCTAATATTGTCATGATTGGTGCTATAATTAAAGTTACTGGGATTGTATCTATTGATTCTACTAAAAAAGCTATTTTAGATAGTGTTCCTAAAGGAACAGAAGATAAAAATATCCAAGCTTTCGAAGCAGGTTATAATTTAATTTAAAATTAAGGTTTAGTAAAGGTTTAATTTAATTATATTTTAAGTTATTAATTATAATTTTATTATTTTTTTTAATATTACTATGAGATTTATTTATTGATAATATTTTGATAATATTTAATAATAATAAATAACAAATATTATTGTGATTAAATGTAAATGATTACTATTAATAAGGATATCTGAGTTTTTTAATTAAGGTATTTATTAATTGCTTTAAATTTATTATTTAACTTATTACTAATCATTTTTTGTTTAGTGTGGGATAAAAATGAAATTTTTTGAATATAATGCAAAAAGAATTTTTAAACGTAATGGAATAAAAATTTTAAATGGGCATGTAGCATATTCACCTCAGGAAGCTATGGAAATAGCTACTGAATTTAATAAACCTGTGGCTATTAAATCTCAAGTTCTTGTAGGGGGAAGAGGTAAAGCAGGAGGTATTAAATTTGCAGATAATCCTGGTGAAGCTTTTGCTGTTGCTGATGAATTATTAGATATGGAAATTAAGGGAGAAAGAGTAAAACATTTATTAATTGAAGAGAAAGCAAATATTAAAAAAGAATTTTTTATAAGTGTATCTACAGATAGATCTACTCAAAAACCAGTCATTATGGCTTGTGGTGAAGGAGGGGTAGAAATTGAAGAATTGGCTAAAAGTAGTCCTGAGAAAATTATTATTTATCATGTAGATCCTTTAAAAGAATTCTTACCATATGAAGCAAGAGAAATTGCTCGTAAAATGGATGTGGGTTCTGAATTAGTTTCTTCGTTAGGTTCTATTATTTGGAAGCTTTATAATGTTTATAAGATTTATGATGCGGAAGTAGCTGAAATTAATCCTCTTATTCTAACTGATGAATGTTTAATCGCGGCTGATGCAAAATTAGAAATTGAAGATGATGCATTATTCCGCCATCAAGATTTAGTTGAGCTTAATTATTATAAAAAGAAAGAATTTTCCTTTGTTAAGTTAGATGGAGATATTGCAGTTATTGGTAATGGTGCTGGATTAACATTAACTGGTATGGATATGATTAAGTTGTTTGGTGGAAAACCTGCTACTTTTTTAGATATTGGTGGTGGTGCTTCGGATGATGTTATAAAAAAAGCATTAAGTTTAGTTTTAAATTATCCTCCTGTTAAAGTAGTTTTCCTCAATGTTCTTGGTGGAATTACTAGAGCTGATGATGTTGCAAGAGGAGTTATTTCTGCACTCAATGCATCTAAACGTAAAATTAATATTGTGATTCGTTTAACTGGAACTAATGAAGAGGAAGGTCAAAAACTTCTTGAAGAAGCAGGAATTCCATATGAAATTTCGATGGAAAAGGCAGCTAAAAAAGCAGTTGAAATCTGTAATAGTTTAAATTAATTGTTATTTTCTTTTTTCTTTTTTTTTATTTAGTGTATTTTTTATAGTTTTACTCTAAAAGAACAACTCTACTTACTTCAGATTCATTTGTTAATTCTCTTCCAGTATAATTTGCAATTTCTTTTGCAAAATCAATGACTTCATTAAAACTAGGCATATTTTCTAAAGTTAATCTTTCTCTTGATGATCCAACACACATATACGCTTTGATTTCAATGAATTTAGGGTTTGCTTTATTAATTAATTTTCCGTATCCTTCTGCATCTTTCATATTTTTACCTTTAACACAGGTGGTTCTTATTGCTGTACGTGAATCAAAACTATTTATTAATTCAAGAGTTTTATTTAATCGATTCCAACCATCAGTTATTTGAGGGTTACATACATCCATATATGTTTTCTCATCTGCTGCATCTAATGAGACATATAGTTGATAAGGATCATTTTCAAGACTTTCTAATTTTTCAACATACATTCCATTAGTTACAAGGAATGTTGTAAATTTTTGTTTTTTGAATTCTTTAATTAATTCATCAATTTCAGGGTAAAGTGTTGGCTCTCCTGCAAGTGAGATTGCTGCATTTGTTGGTTTTTTTGACTCTTCAAGCTTCTTTTTGTCTGCTTTAGAATTTCCACCAAAACCACAAAGGAGGTTATTTTGTGCAGATATGGCTTCTTTTATAATTGTTTTAGGATCATCATATTCTCCTTCCCATTTTGTTTTTGTTTGACTTAAATCTCTCCAACAAAAAGAGCATTTTTGGTGACAAAAGGGTATTGAAGGTGACATTTGAAGACATCTATGTGATTCAATACCATAAAATTTTTCTTTATAACAAACACCTTCATTTAACATACTTTTTTTAGTCCAATGACATATTTTTGCAGCAGCATGCCCATGTTTACCTACAAATCTATATCCACTATATTCTAATCTTGCTTGTTCTTCTTTTGTAAATGACATATTAATCGGTATTATTATTTATGGTTATTAATAACTTCTATTGAGTTAATAGATATTATTTATTATTAACTCAATTTATCTATTTATTAGTCGTATTATTCTTTTTTTTAATTTAGTTTTTTGATTAACTTTTAAATTTTTTATATTAATTTTATATTTATGATTGATTTATTATTCTTTTTCTTAGTTCTTTTTTATATATTTTTTTTAATTATAATAATTTAAATATAATTAAAGATAAATATTTTACTAGTATATTTATTAATTATATTATTGAGTATATGATTTAAATATGATTTTAAAAAATGAAAGAGGGATTTTATGTCTAAATTTAATACTCCTGTTGTAATATTGAACTTTAAAACTTATTTAGAATCAAGTGGGGATAATGCATTAAAATTAGCTAAGGCTTTAGAAAATGCTTCTGAGGAATCTGGTGTGAATATGGTTGCAGTACCTCAAGCTATTGACATTTACAGAATTAAAATGGAAACTAATGTTCCAATTTTATCTCAGCATATTGATGCTATTTCTCCAGGAGGACATACTGGAAGTAATCTATTTGAAAGTTTTTTATCTGCAGAAATTGATGGAAGTTTATTAAATCATTCTGAATGTAGAATGAATCTTGCGGATATTTCTGCAATTGTTAAAAAATTAAATGATAATAATCTTATTTCTTGTGTTTGTACTAATAATGTAGAAACTAGTGTTGCTGCTGCTACTTTAAATCCTGATTATGTTGCTGTTGAGCCACCAGAACTTATTGGGACTGGAATTCCAGTATCTAAAGCTGAGCCTGAGATTGTAAAAGGGACTGTTTCTAAAGTTAAATCTATTAATAAAAATATTAAAGTTCTTTGTGGTGCAGGTATTTCTAATGGTGAAGATATGGCTGCGGCTATTGAATTAGGTGCAGAAGGTGTTCTTTTAGCTTCTGGAATTATTAAATCTAAGAGTCCTAAAGATGCTTTATTGGATTTAGTAAGTAAAATCTAAGTAAATGAATCTATAATTAAATCTATAATTAATTGTGTAATTCTAAATTTAATAATAATTTTATTAATAAAATTAATTAATCAATTATTAATGAATCTATTAATCAGTATTATAATATTAATAAATTTAATCTAATATTATTCTTGAGTGTTTTAAAATGAGTGAAACTATAAAACGATTTAATGTTATTGATGATTTTGATGTAACTAATAAAACTGTTCTCATTAGAGTGGATATTAACTCTCCTGTAGACCCAAATTCTGGAATTATTTTAGATGATACTCGAATGAAGTTACATGCAGAAACTATTAAAGAATTATCTATGAAAGGTGCAAAGACTGTTGTTTTAGCTCATCAAAGTCGTCCAGGTAAAAATGACTTTACTACTTTAGAACAACATGCTACTGTTTTATCCAAAGCTATGGGATTAGAAGTTAAATATGTTGATTCTTTATTTTCTTCAAAAGCAAGAGAATCTATTCTAGCTTTAGAATCTGGACAAATTTTACTTCTTGAAAATGCTAGATTTTTTTCTGAAGAATCCTTAAAGAAACCTGTTGAAGAACAAGCTAATTCTATTTTAGTTAAGAAATTATCTCCATTAATCGACTTATTTGTGAATGATGCATTTGCAGCAGCTCATAGATCTCAAACTTCTTTAGTTGGATTTACAAGAGTTGTTCCTTCTGCTGCAGGGAGAGTAATGGAAAAAGAATTAAATGTTTTGTATTCTGCTTTAGAAAATGTTCAAAAACCCTGTGTTTTTGTGTTAGGTGGGATGAAAGCTGATGATTCTATTATGGTTACAGAAAATGTTTTAGATAATGGTACTGCAGATTATGTTTTAGTCACTGGGCTTGTGGCAAATATATTTCTTTGGGCTGCAGGTTATGATATTAAATCTAAAAATAAAAATTTTATTATATCTAGAGGATATCGTGAAATGGTTGATAAATGTGAAGAACTTATTGAACGTTTTGGAGATAAAATTATTTATCCTCATGATGTGGCAGTTGAAGTTTTAGGAGATAGGGCGGATGTTCCTATTGATAATATTCCTGATGCTTCTATTTTTGATATTGGTAGGAAATCTTTAGTTGAGTACTCTAGAATTATTCGTGAAGCTAAAACAATTTTTGCAAATGGTCCTGCAGGTGTTTTTGAAGATCCTAAATTTGCTATAGGTACTGAAGATATAATTAATGCAATAGCTTCTTCTGAAGGATTTTCAATTATTGGTGGGGGACATATTGCAGCTGCTACTGTTAGTATGGGTTATGATAGTTATATGAGTCATATTAGTAGTGGAGGTGGGGCTTCAATTAATCTGCTTGCAGGTAAAAAATTGCCTGCTGTTGAAGCTCTTATTGAATCTATGGGATTATTTAAGAAAGAATAATTTTATTAAATAATTTTACTTTCTTAATATTTTTAGTTTTTTTAACTACTTTAATTTAATTTTTTATAAACTTCTTTTAATTTAGCACTATCTATTTTCGGATTTTTTGAGTTCATAATTGCACTTACTACTGAAAAACCATTTATTTGAGTGCTTTTAAGTTCAATTGCATTATTTAAATTAATACCTCCAATTGCTACTGTGGGAATATTTACTGTTTTTGTTATATTTTTTAAGGTGTCTATTGAAACATTATTAGCATCTTCTTTTGTTGAAGTTGAAAATATTGAACCTACTCCTAAATAATCTGCACCATCTTTTTCTGCTTTTTTAGCTTCTTTTAAATTATGTGCTGAAACACCTAATATTTTATCATGTCCTATAAGTTTTCTAGCTATTTTTACAGGCATATCTTCTTGTCCAATATGGACTCCATCTGCATCAATAGCTAAGGTAATATCTATTCTATCGTTTATTATTAATGGAACATTATATTTTTTTGTTATCTCTTTTACTTTCTTTGAAATATTGTAAAAATTTAAGGTATTGATATTTTTTTCACGAACTTGAATTATTGAAGTTCCACCTTTAATTGATTCTTCTATAACTTTTAAAAATTCTTCTTCGCTTTTATTTCTTCTATCTGTAACTAAATAGAGTGAATAATCTATTTTCATCTAATACCTCACTTATCTGATTATTTCTATTTTAGCATTTTTTATAATGTCTTCACTTTTTAATAAATAAAGTTCATCTATTAATTTTTGACGAAATGTTCCAAGTCCTAACCTTTTTTCTTTGGTATAATTTCCTGCTTTTTCTCCAGCTATTGTCATATGTAAACTTCCAGTAATTGATCCAATTAAATCTTTATTTGCTCCAATATAAGAACCAATAATTGTCGAAAGCATACAACCACTACCTGTTATTTTGGGCATTAAATTATCTCCATTTTTAATAGCTAATGTGGTGTCTCCATTTGAAATTAAATCTATTTCTCCACTAGAAACAATTACACTGTTTAATGATTTAGATAATTCTTTAATAATTATTCCATTTTGTTTTAAATTTTCTTCGGTGGTTATGTCATTTATATTAACATCTACTCCTTTTCCTACGTTCTTAGAATTTAAAGGATAATAATCTAAATCTATTAAATTTACAATTGCTTTTATTTCAGACATATTTCCTCTTATTATATTTGGCTTATACTTTTTGATTATTTCTAAACTTAGATTATTTCTAAACTCACTTATTCCTACTCCTACTGGGTCGAATGTTATTGGGATTTTTTGTTTATTTGCATGTTTACAAGATTTTTTTATAGCATTAATATCTTCTTGGTTTGGATTTCCAATATTAATTACTAAACTTTTAGCTATATTAATAATATCTTCTGATTCTTTTTCATTGTGGGCCATTATTGGAGATCCTCCAATAGCAAGAATTGCATTTGCACAATCATTTACTGTAACTGAATTGGTTATACAGTGAGTTAAAGGATTTTCTTTTTTTATTTGATTTAATGCATTTCCTGCTTCTATAAGTATGTTATTTATGTTCATGTTATTTTCTATATTCATACTTTATCTCCATATTTTGATAATTAAGTTTGTTTCTATCTTATGGTTTATGATTAATCAGTATAAATATTTTTAATATTTTGTTATTATTAATTTTTAAAATTTTTCTAATAATTATTCTTAAAATTTATAAAATAGTAGTAAACTATTTAAGTAAAGGTTTACTAAAATATTAATATTCTGTTAGTTATTATTTTTATTTCTAACAATTAATATTGCCTCGGTGGCTCAGTCTGGTAGAGCGCGAGACTTGTAATCTCGTGGTCGCGGGTTCAATTCCCGTCCGGGGCTTTATTATTAATTTTATTAAGTAGTTGTTTATTAAAAATAGTGGTTAATATAAACAATAGCTCTAATAAAATATTTGTTAAATTTAATAAAACAAAATATTTATATACTAGTTCATTACAATATAATAATATATTGGGACCATAGGGTAGCTTGGTCGATCCTTTGGGCTTTGGGAGCCTGAGACTCCGGTTCAAATCCGGGTGGTCCCATTTTATCTACACCCGCCTTAGCTCAATTTGGCAGAGCGTTGGACTGTAGATCCAAATGTTGCTGGTTCAAGTCCGGCAGGCGGGATTTATATGTATGTATTATTTTTTTTTAAATTTTTAAATTTAAAAATTTAATCAAAACATTTATATATTAGTTTATACAGATTATTGTATGTTGTTATAATGTATTATTACATTATTCATTGTATCTGCCCTGGTGGTGTAGGGGCTATCATGTGGGCCTGTCGAGCCCGCGACTCGGGTTCAAATCCCGGCCAGGGCGCTTAACATTTTATGTTAGGTTAGATAGCTCAATTTTTATCATTTGTAATCAGGGCCCGTAGCTCAGTCTGGCAGAGCGCTTGGCTTTTAACCAAGCGGCCGCGGGTTCAATTCCCGTCGGGCCCGCTCTGATTTTTTTTATTTAATTTATTATATTTTTAAGTTATTATACAAAATTTATTTAATATTTTTTTCATGTTTTCAATAAAGTTAGGATATTTTAAATATTATTAAGATTTTTTATTTAGTTATATTTTTAAATATTGAACTTATTATTATGTATGACTATAAATATTATAATTTGTATTTTGTAATTTTTATATTGCTAGTAAGTACTTTTATTGTTCAGATTATGGTTTGATTTTCATATTCTGATTTATACTTATTAAATTTAATTATATGATTGTATGTTTTAATGGAGGAATATTTTGAAATTTGATATATTACAACATAGTAATGTTCCAAAACATGAAATTTTATCTGATTCTGAAATATCTAATATTTTTAAGGATGTTGAATATGAAATTAAACAACTTCCTAAAATAAAATCTGATGATCCTGTTGTTAAAGCGATTGGTGCTAAAAGAGGAGACATTCTGAAAATTACTCGAGAAAGTCAAACAGCTGGAACATTTATTACTTATAGATTAGTTGAACTTTAAGCTATATTTTAATCATATTTTAAAAATTAAAATGATTAAACAAATTAAAAGCGTTAATACGTTAATATAAATTTAAAATTAAATAAATTTGATTATAAATTATTAACTTAAATTTTTTAATATTTAATTTATATATTTAAATTTTATTGATTTTTGTGTTTAAATTTTATAAAAATTATTAATTATTATTCTGGAGAAAATTAGATGAAAACTAAAACCTGGGAGTTAGTGGACTCATTTTTTGATAAATATGATTTGGTAGATCATCATATTAAATCTTATAATGATTTTGTTAATAATCGTATTCAAGAAATTATTGACATTGCTGAGCCTATTACTTTAGAAAATGGTAAATATTCTCTTAAAACTGGTAAAGTAACTATTGAATCTCCATTTACTAAAGAAGCGGATGGTTCTAAAAGTATGATTTATCCTACTGAAGCGAGACTTAGGAATTTAAATTATTCTGCACATATGTATTTGGAAATGGCATTACAAGAAGAAGGTGCGCCTGAAGAAGAATTACAAAAAGTATATATTGGTGAATTGCCTCTAATGCTTAAATCTGATATTTGTCACTTAAATGGACTTAATGCTGAAGAATTATTGGATAAAGGGGAAGATCCTAAAGATCCTGGAGGATATTTTATTGTAAATGGTTCTGAAAGAGCTGTTGTTACTATGGAAGAAATCGCACCAAATAAAATTATTTTGGAGAGAATTGGGGAAAAAGAAGAAAGACATGCTAAAGCCATTGTAACTTCAATTAAAAGCGGATTTAGAGCAAGAATATCTCTTGAATATAAAAAACCTCGTAAAAGTGGTGTTTTTTTAAGAATTTCTTTCCCTTATGTTCCTGGTGAGATTCCATTAGTTATTTTACTTAGAGCATTAGGATTATCTACTGATGAAGAGATTATTAATGCTATTTCTGATGAATTTGATGTTCAAATGGTTATTGCGGATGATATTCAAGTTTCTGAAGCTGCTTTAAAATTAGATGAAAATAAAATGAAAGATATGTCTAGTGAGGAAAGAGAAGAATATTTGAGATTAGCCGCTATTAAATATATTGGTAATCGAGTAGCTAAAGGTATGACTGAAGAATATAGAATTAATCGTGCTGAAGATGTTATTGATAGATATTTATTACCCCATATGGGGGTAGAATCTGATAAACGTCATGATAAAGCTATATATTTGGCAGAAATGACTGAAATGTTGCTTCAAGTTATTGAAGGTAAAAGAGAGCCTCACGATAAGGACCATTATACTAATAAAAGATTAAGAGTTTCTGGTGACTTAATGGAAGATTTATTTAGAGTAGCTTTTACAAGTTTAACTAGAGATATGAGTTATCAACTTGAGAGAAGTTTATCTAGAGGTAAAGAACTTTCAATTAAGCAAGCTGTTCGGTCTGATGTTTTAACTGAAAATATAAAACATGCAATTGCTACTGGTAATTGGGTTGGTGGAAGAGCTGGTGTGAGTCAGCTTTTAGATAGAGTAAGTTTTATGGCAACTCTTTCTCACCTTAGGCGTGTTGTATCTCCACTTACAAGAAGTCAACCTCATTTTGAAGCAAGGGATTTGCATCCAACTCAGTTTGGTAAAATTTGTCCTAATGAAACTCCTGAAGGACCTAACTGTGGTTTGGTAAAAAATTTAGCACTTATGTGTAAAATTTCTGAAGGTTTTAATCCTGAAAATCTTGAAGTTATTATTACTAATTTGGAAGGATTTATAAATAAACCATCTGAATATGCTAATGGTGCTAAAATTTATATCAATGGTAAACTTATTGGTGCTTGTGAAGATCCTAAAGAGTTTACTTCTGAGATGAGACTTAAAAGAAGATCTGGTGAAATTTCAGATGAAATGAATATTACTTACTATGAAGAAAATAATGAGATTTATATATTCACTGATCCTGGAAGAGCTAGAAGACCTTTAATTCTTGTTGAAAATGGTAAATCATTACTTAATGAAGAACATATGGAAAAAATTTCTACTGGGGAATATAAATGGGATGATTTATTTGAATTAGGTCTCTTAGAATATTTAGATGCAGAAGAAGAAGAAAATTCATATATTGCTATGAATTTAGACGAGTTGAATGAAGATCACACTCATTTAGAAATCGATCCTTCAACTATGCTTGGTATTTGTGCAGGTATTATTCCATTTTCAGATCATAACTCTTCTCCAAGAAATACTATGGAAGCAGGTATGACAAAACAAGCTTTAGGTTTATATGTTTCTAATTATGCATTACGTACTGATACTCGTGCACATTTATTACATCACCCACAAACTCCTATGGTAAAAACAAGAATTATTGATGCTATTGATTATGATGCAAGACCTTCTGGTCAAAATTTAGTTGTAGCACTTATGTCTTATGAAGGATATAATATGGAAGATGCAATGATTCTTAATAAATCTTCTCTTGAGAGAGGAATGGGTAGATCTTCATTCTTTAGATCTTATGAGGCATCTGAAAGAAGATATCCTGGTGGACAAGAAGATAAATTTGAAGTTCCTGAAAAAGGTGTTAAAGGTTATCGTTCAGAAGAATCTTATAGGAATTTAGATGATGATGGTATTGTGAATCCGGAATCTCATGTTGAGTCTGGGGATGTTTTAATTGGTAAAACTTCTCCTCCAAGATTCTTAGAAGAAATTGATGAATTTGGTACTGTTGCTGAGAAAAGAAGAGAAACTTCTGTTACTGTAAGACATGGTGAAAAAGGAATTATTGATGATGTTCTTTTAACTGAAACTGTTGAAGGAAGTAAATTAACTAAAATTAGAGTAAGAGACACTAGACAGCCTGAATTTGGTGATAAATTTGCATCAAGACATGGACAAAAAGGGGTTGTAGGTCTTATTCTTTCTCAAGATGATATTCCATTTACTGAAGATGGTGTTGTACCAGATATTATTGTTAATCCTCATGCTATACCTTCAAGGATGTCTGTAGGACAAGTATTGGAAATGGTTGCAGGTAAAGCTGGTTGTATGGAAGGTCATCGTATTGATGGTACTCCTTTTAATCCAAATATTGAAGGGGATATTAAAAAAGCTCTTAAAAATAATGGTTTTGAGTCTGCAGGTTGTGAGTCCTTGTATAATGGAGTAACTGGTGAAAGAATTGAAGCAGAAATATTTGTGGGTGTTGCATATTATCAAAAATTGCATCATATGACTACTGATAAAGTTTATGCTCGTTCTACTGGGCCTGTTCAAGTACTTACACGTCAACCTACTGAAGGTAGAGCTCGTGAAGGTGGTTTAAGATTTGGAGAAATGGAAAGGGATTGTCTTATTGCACATGGTGCTGCTTTAGCACTTAAAGAAAGACTTTTAGATGAGTCTGACAAATATGAAGCAGTTGTTTGTGGAGATTGTGGTATGTTAGCAGTTTATGATAAGAATAGAAACAAAAAATATTGTCCTATTTGTGGAGATTCTGAATCTTATCCTGTTGAAATTTCATATGCATTCAAATTATTATTAGATGAACTTAAAAGTTTATGTATTTTCCCTAAATTAATTCTTGGGGACAAAGCTTAAAACAAGGTATTGAAACTGTTGAATTAAATATTTTTTAATTATAATATAAGGAGCCAATATTTTGAAAGGAATTATTAAAAAAATTGATCAAATTAATTTCGGATTAATGTCACCTGATCAGATTAGGGAAATGTCTGTTGTTAAGATTGAGACTCCAGATACTTATGATGAAGATGGTTATCCTATTGAAAATGGTTTAATGGATCCTCATCTTGGTGTTATTGACCCAAGTTTAAAGTGTAGGACTTGTGGTTTTCGTGGTGGAGAATGTCAAGGGCACTTTGGTAGAATTGACCTTGCAAGGCCTGTTATTCATGTAGGTTTTGGAGATGTTATTCATAAAATTCTTCGTTCTACTTGTAATGAATGTGGGCGTATATTGTTAGATAATAATGATATTAATGAATTCACTCAAAGGATGATTGAAGCAAAGGAAAGAGGGGAAAATTTAGGAGATATTATTAAAGAAGTTTATGCTAAAGCTAAAAAAGAGGAATGTCCTCATTGTGGTGCTGAACAAGAAGATATTAAAATTGATAAGCCTATTTCTATTATTCAAGGAGATTATAAACTTACTGCAAGTGAAGTTCGTGAAAAACTTGAAAGAATTACTGATGATGATGCTTTTGTTTTAGGAGTTAATCCTGAAGTAGCTCGTCCAGAATGGATGGTATTAACTGTATTGCCTGTTCCCCCTGTAACTGTAAGACCGAGTATTACACTCGATACTGGGGAGCGTTCTGAGGATGATTTAACTCATAAACTTGTAGATATTCTCCGTATTAATCAAAGATTAACTGAAAATATGGAAGCTGGTGCACCTCAACTTATTGTTGAAGATCTTTGGGAATTACTTCAATACCATGTAACTACTTACTTTGATAATGAAGCAAGTGGAGTTCCTCCTGCAAGACATAGGTCTGGAAGACCATTAAAAACTCTTGCACAAAGACTAAAAGGAAAAGAAGGAAGATTTAGAAGTAATTTATCTGGTAAACGTGTAAACTTCTCTGCACGTACTGTAATTTCTCCAGATCCAAATATTAGTATTAATGAAGTAGGTGTTCCTGAAATGATTGCAAAAGAGGTTACTGTACCTACTTATGTAAATGAATGGAATATAGATAGTTTAAGAGAAATGGTTGAAAGAGGACCTAATGTACATCCTGGTGCAAATTATGTTAAAAAAGATAGGGGTAATAAATATAATAAAATCCGTGTTTTAGATTCTAATAAAGATGTTGTTAGTGAAAATTTAAAATGTGGGGATATTGTATTAAGACATCTTAGTGATGGGGATGTTGTTTTATTTAACCGTCAACCTTCTCTTCACAGAATGAGTATGATGGCTCATGAAGTAAGAGTACTTCCATATAAAACATTTAGACTTAATCTTTGTGTATGTCCTCCATATAATGCAGATTTCGATGGAGATGAAATGAATATGCATGTTTTCCAAACTGATGAGTCTCGTGCTGAGGCTAAGTCTTTAATGAGAGTTCAAGAACATATTTTATCTCCAAGGTTTGGTGGACCAATTATTGGAGCTATTCATGATCATATTAGTGGAGCTTATTTATTAACTCGTACTGGTTCTGAATTTACTGAAGAAGAAGCTTTTCAGGTTATTCGTAAGTCTCATTTACTTGATTTACCTTGGAAAAAAGATGATAAAGGTAAATATGTTGGAAATAATCCATTAGCACGTAAAGATAGGAATTGGACTGGAAAAGAATTATTTAGCTTATTATTACCTCATGATTTAAGTATGACTTATAAAGCGGAGATTTGTTATAAATGTGATGAATGTCAAAAAGAAAATTGTCCTCATGATGGTTATGTAGTAATTAAAGATGGAAATTTATTACATGGAGCTATTGATGAGAAAGCTTATGGTTCTTTCTCCGGTAAAATATTAGATAAGATTGTTAAAGAATATGGTCCCTCTGCAGCTAAGGACTTCCTTGATCGTTCTACAGATTTAGCTATTTGTGGTATTATGAAAACAGGTATCACCACTAGTACTAATGATGAAGAAATTCCTGAAGAAGCTACTGAACGTATTGAAGAACATTTAGATGCTGCTGAAGAAAAAGTAGATCAACTTATTGAAGCTTTTGAGGAAGGTTATCTTGAAGCTTTACCTGGTAGAAGTCTTGAAGAAACTTTAGAAATGAGAATTATGCAAGTTCTTGGTGAAGCAAGGGATAAATCTGGAGTTATTGCAGAAGAATACTTTACTATGCAAAATAACCATTCTGTAGTTATGGCACGTACTGGTGCAAGAGCATCTATGTTGAACTTAGCTCAGATTACTGCTTGTGTAGGTCAACAATCTGTTCGTGGTGGGCGTATTGAAAGAGGATATCTTAATAGACCATTACCTCACTTTAGAAAACATGAATTAGGGGCAAGAGCTAAAGGTTTTGTACATTCAAGTTATAAAGAAGGGCTTGATCCTATTGAATTCTTCTTCCATGCAATGGGTGGTAGAGAAGGTCTTGTAGATACTGCGATTCGTACCGCTCAATCTGGTTATATGCAAAGAAGACTTGTAAATGCACTTGAGGATTTACAAGTTAAAAATAGTGGGTTAGTTACTAATAATAATGGCCAAGTTATTCAAACAATATTTGGTGAAGATGGATTAGATCCTGCAAAAAGTGACTTTGGTAAAGTAGCAGACTATGATAAACTTATTGATGAAATTAGAATGGAGTCAAAATAGTTAAGGGGACGATTTTATGGTAAATTCTGAAATACAAGATGCAATTAAAAAAGTTGAAAAAGCACTTAAGAAGAATAAACTTGAGTTTCCTGAAAGTTATATTGAAGATTTAGCAAATGCTTATATAAGAAGAAATTTAGATGAGGTAGAGTTAAATCAATTAGTTATTAAGGTTCAAGAAGCCTATGAACGTGCTCGTATAGAGGCTGGTGAGGCTGTAGGAACCGTGGCTGCTCAATCTGTTGGTGAACCTGGTACTCAAATGACTATGCGTACTTTTCACTATGCAGGGGTAGCAGAATTAAATGTTACCCTTGGTCTTCCAAGACTGATTGAGATTGTAGATGCAAGGAAAAAAATTGCTACTCCTACAATGGATGTTTACTTTGAAGAAGAATTTAGAAATGATGAAGAGTTTGTAAGAACTTTAGCTAATAAAATTGGTAAAAGTACTATTAATGATGTATTAGATAATCAGGAAATAGATTATGGGAATATGGAATTTATAGCAACTCTTGACATGAAAAAAATTGAAGATAAGAGACTTGACTTTTTAGATATTCTTTCAAAAGTTGAAAAAGCTTTTAAGAAAGTAAACATAAAAGATAATATATTAACATTTGAACCTTCAAAACCATCTATAAGAGAACTTAGACTTCTTGCTGATAAGGTACGTACTTTACAGATAAGCGGTACTAAAAACATAGGTAAAGTTATTATTCGTAAAGATGAATTTGAATGGGTAATTCATACTGAAGGATCAAATCTTAAAGACATCTTAAAAGAAGAGGGTGTTGATAAAATTAGAACCACAACAAATGATATTCATGAGATTGAAGTTGTTTTAGGAATTGAAGCAGCTCGTAATGCTATTGTTCGTGAACTTAACAATACTCTTAGTGAACAAGGTTTAACTGTGGATATTAGACATATTATGTTAGTTGCTGATATGATGACTTCTGAAGGTGAAGTTAAATCTATTGGTAGACATGGTATTAGTGGTGAAAAATCAAGTGTTCTTGCTCGTGCTGCATTTGAAGAAACTGGTAAACATTTACTTCATGCAAGTATTAGAGGAGAAACTGATAATTTAACTGGTATTATAGAGAATATTATTATTGGACAACCAATACCCCTTGGTACAGGATCTGTAAGTGTTACAATGAAACCTCAAAATTAGGTTTTAATACTTTATTGTACCAATAATCTATAAAAAATTATTTATTTATCTTTAGATGTGTTAATTGTTGATAGAATTATTATTTTAATGATTCTTTAATACATTTAATGAATTTAGATATCTAAATAAAATTTAACTAAAAATAAATTAAGGAGGCAGATGATGGACGTAGAAAGAGGAATAAGAGTTGCAGTAGATACAGGTGATGTTGTACTCGGCTCTGAAAAATCTATTCAATCTTTAAAATTAGGTAAAGGTCAACTTGCTGTTGTTGCAGCTAACAGTCCTAAAGAAATTTTAGCAGATGTTGAATATTATGCAAATCTCTCTGAAATTCCTTTTATAATATATGAAGGAACTAGTGTAGAATTAGGTTCTGTTTGTGGTAAACCTTTCACTGTAGCTACTTTAATCATAAACGATCCAGGAGATTCTACTATTTTAGATATTATGGGGTAGATTTTAGTGTCTATTAAATTTACTGCAAATGAGATTAGATACATAGCACTTTTTGAGAGTATGACTGGAGCGATGGTTAGAGATTGTATTATTGATGATAATCACGCTAAAGTTACTTTTGTTGTAAAAAATGGAGATATGGGATTAGCTATTGGTAAAGGTGGAAGTACTGTAACTAAAGTTAAAAAAGCAGTTGATAAAGGTGTAGAAATCATTGAATACAATGAAGATTCTCAACAATTTATTAAAAACATTTTAGCTCCTGCAGAACTTAAATCTATCAAAGTTATTCAAAAAGAAGGCAAAGATAAAATAGCTATTGTTTCTACTGATTCTCCTAACAAAAGAATAGCTATTGGTAAAAATGGTATTAATATTGAAAGAGCAAAAGTATTAGCTAAAAGACAACATGATATTTCAAATATTATTTTAAAATAAATTTGAAATATTTGATGTATTATTTGTTAATAATTATTTTTCTTAATTAATATTATTTTTATATTTTATCTACTTTGAAATTTTTTAAAATTTATTATAAACTATAAATTGGAATTATTTAGATTTTATTTGATTTATTTAATTCTTATTTTATATTTTACTTTTTTTATTGTATTTTTTCAGTTTTTTATAATTTAATTAAT
>JAZLLL010000094.1:0-4514 GCA_045598125.1 Methanobrevibacter sp.
TTTAAAAATTAAGAGATTATTATTTTAAAAAAGTAAATAATCTTTTAAAAATTACTTTAAAATCAAATATCATTTTAAAATAATTATAAAATCAAATCGAAGGTGTAAATAAAAAATGTTTGAAAAAATTACAAAATCTTATAAAACATTAATTATAATCCCTTTTATTATTGCAATTTTATCATTATCCTTTGTAGCAATTCATGGTTTTGATTATGGAATTGACTTAAGAGGAGGATCTCAAGCAGATCTTGAATTAAAAGACTCTGTAAGTCCACATGATATAGAAAATCTTTTAAAAACAAATTTACATGCAAGTGAAATAAAGATACTTAATAGTGATAATAAAAAAGTTACAATTGAAACAGACACAAGTTTTAATTCAACTACATTTACAAAAGCATTAGCAGGAAATGCAAAAGTACTTAGTTATAATACAATTGGCCCAATATTAAGTGATGAAGCTATGGGACAAATTTATATAGCTTTATTATTTGCTTTTATATTCATGGCAATAGCTGTTTTTATAGTATTTAGAGAATTTGTACCATCAATAGGTGTTATCTTAGCAGCACTATTTGATATAATAATAGCTATTGGAGGAATGAGTTTATTTAATATACCTTTATCTATTGCATCTGTTGGTGCATTATTAATGATTATAGGTTATAGTGTAGATACAGATATCCTACTTACAACAAGACTTCTAAAAAGAAAAGAAGGTAGTGTAGTTGAAAGAGCAAAAAAAGCTGCAAAAACTGGACTTACAATGTCTATAGCAGCTATAGCAGCTATGAGTGTTTTATACATTGTTACTATATTAATTATGCCAAAAGCAACTACTTTAAGTAATATTTCTGCAGTTTTAATTATAGGATTGTGTGGAGATATAATAACAACATGGCTTATGAATTTAGGAATTCTTAGATGGTATATTGAAATAAGACAAGCAAAAAAACAAGAAAAATATAATATGGATACTAAAAATCCAACTCAAGAAACTAAAAAATCTAAACAAGGAAAGAAAAAATCTAAACAAGGAAAGAAAAATAAATCTAAAAAGAAAAAAAGAAAAAAATCAAAGAATAAAAAAGGAGGTGAATAAATGAGTAAATCCACATCAGAATTTTTAAAAAATAAAAGAGTACTTTTACTTATTATCCTTCTTTTAATAAGTATTATTAGTGTAAGTTTTCTTGGAATTGAACAAGGACTTGACTTAAAAGGAGGTTCATCAATACAATTACAATTAGAAGAACCTGTAAATGATAGTACAATGAATATTGTAACTTCAGTATTAGATAAAAGACTTAATATTTATGGAGTTAGTGATGTAAAAGTCAGATCTAGTGGAGACCAAATGGTTATAGTTGAAATGGCTGGAAAATCACCTCAAGAAGTTGAAAAACTAATCGGAAATCCAGGAAAATTTGAAGCTAAAATTGATAATAAAACCGTGTTTACTGGAAGTGATGTTGCATCAGTAAAAAGTTCAGAAGTAGATAGTGAAGGAGGATGGAATGTACCTTTCGAACTTTCTACAGAAGGTGCAAAAAACTTCGCAAAAGCCGCAAAAAACAAAGGTGGACATGAAGTTGTAATGTATTTAGATGGTAAGGAAATTGATGAAAATCACCCTACCCTATCTGAAGATCTTGCAAGTGGAGAACCGGTAACTGAAGTAGAAGTAAGCGGAGGTGCAGCAGATCAGGTATCTGCAAAAGAAGAAGCAAATGAAGTTTACACAGTTCTTAAAACTGGATCATTACCTGTTAAATTGAAAGTTATTGGATCAAATACAGTATCTCCAGAATTAGGACAACAATTTGCAGAAGGAGCTTTAATTGCAGGATTATTAGCTATTTTAGCTATTTCATTAGTAGTATTTATAAGATATAGACGAGCTATTTTAGCAATTCCGATATTATTAACAACTTTCTCAGAAATTTTAATTATTTTAGGAGTAGCATCAATTATACATTGGAATATTGATTTAGCAGCTATTGCAGGACTTATTGCTTCTGTAGGTACTGGTGTAGATGACCAAATTATAATTACTGATGAAGTTCTAAACCATGATTCTGAAACAAGACATAGACGAACAAGAACACAAATAAATGTAAAAAATGCATTATTTATTATATTTGCATCTGCAGGTACATTAATTGCAGCTATGTTACCTCTTGCATATGTTGGATTTACAAGAGGAAGTAGTGGAATTGGTACAATAGCAGGATTTGCATTTACTACAATAATTGGAGTTCTTGTAGGAGTTTTCATTACAAGACCAGTTTATGCTAAATTCATAGAGTTATTTATCTCCTAAAATAACTCTAAGAATTTATAAAAATTAAAAACATTTTATTTTTTTCAATACTTTTTAAATTATAAATATAAAATCTAAAAAATATTTATTAATTTAAAAATCTAAAACATAAAAAATTATTTTTTCACTTTTTATCTATTTTTACTAATACTTTATAAATCTAAAATTTAAATAGAAGATAAAATACTATGAGAAAATAAAGAAAAACTCCACAATTAAAGAAAAAACCCCCATAATTAAAGAAAAAACCCATATAATTAAAGAAAAAAACCCCTATAATTAAAGAAAAAACCCCTCAATTAAAGAAAAAAACCTAAAGGAGATATTAAAATGGCAATAATAATTGGTTCTGGTGCTGGTGGAGCAACAGTAGCAAAAGAACTTGCACTTGCAAATATAGATGTTACTATAATTGAAAAAGGCCCATATATTGAAAGTAGAAACTCATTTAAATATTATGATGCTAACCCTAAAGGAATGGATTTACTTAAAACAACTTGTGTTGGAGGTTCCACAAGTGTATCTATGGGAAATGCAGTAAGATGTCTTGAAGATTATTTAAAAAAAATAGGTATTGATTTATCAAAAGAATATTGTGAACTTGAAGAAGAATTAAATATTCATGAAATGGATGAAGAGCATATAGGTAAAGGAACAGAGTTATTCCTAAAAGCTTCCAAAGAATTAAATCTTAATCCTAAAAAAATGCCAAAAATAATCAGAGACAATGAATGTCAAATATGTGGAAAATGTGCATTCGGATGTCCTACTGATGCTAAATGGACCACTAAAGAATATATAAATATTGCATGTGATAATGGAGCTAAACTTTTAACAAATACAGAAGCTATTGAAGTAATAATCGAAAATGAAAAAGCAGTAGGAGTTAAAGTCTTAAAAACAATAGAAAAAGATGGACGTGAATTAAAAGTTGAAGAAATAATTCCTGATAATTTAGTCATCTTATCTGCAGGAGGAATAAATTCTGCAATTATTCTTGAAAATTCTGGTATTGATGCAGGAAATTCATTATTTATAGATGGTTTTGTAACTATGGGTGGAGCATTAAAAGATGTTAATTTAGATAAAGAAGTCCAAATGAATGGATTCGTAAAAACTGAACATTTTATACTTTCACCTCACTTTTCAACATTTATTACACAAGAAATTAATGATGAAAATATTAAAAATAAAGATATTTTAAGTATTATGGTTAAAATTCCAGATGAAGGAATTGGAAGTGTAAAAGAAGGAATAGTTAAAAAAGAAAATACAATACAAGATATACAATATCTTGCAGAAGGTTGTGGAGTTGCTGGAGGAATTCTTGAAAAAGCAGGAGTAGATCCAAAAACAATAATATCAACAATTTATAGAGGAGCCCATCCTGGAGGAACTGCTGCTATTGGTGAAGTTGTTAACAATGATTTAAAAACAGAAATCAATGGATTTTATGTCTGTGATGCTAGTGTAATTCCAAAAGCACCAGGAGCACCACCAATATTATTAATTTTAGCATTAGCTAAACGATTATCTAAACATTTAATAAAAAATATTTTGAGTTAATTAACTCAAAATAATATTATTTTAATAAGTAAACTAAAAAACTAAATACCTAAAAAAACTAAATACTCAAAAAACTAAAATAAACTATTAAACATTAAACTGTTTTTCAATCTCTTCAGATTCAATAAGTCTTTCACAATAATAACATCTAAGAGTGATTGGATTTTTATTTACAACATTAAATTTAGTAGTAATTGGTTCATCAGAATTATTAGTAATACAATTTGGATTTGTACATTTCACAATTGCTTTTAAATTATCTACAACTCTAACTTTTTCTTTAGAAACTACTTTATAATCTCTAATAATATTTATAGTAGCATCAGGAGCAATTAAAGATATTTTATCTAACTCTTTAGAGTCAAGTTCTCTATTTTCAATTTTTAAAAGATCTTTAGAACCATATTTTGAAGAAATATTCATAGCTAATGTAAGTTTAACATCTTTTTCTGGAAGATTTAAAATTTTTAGTACTTGAATTGCTTTATTTGGAGCAATATGATCAATAACAGTACCATTTTTAATTGCAATAACTTTCAATTTTGGTTTTTCTTCATTAGACATAATAAAAAATATATCTTAATTTTTATTTATAATTTTTTATTATAAAAAGAAAATATAA
>JAZLLL010000095.1:0-4341 GCA_045598125.1 Methanobrevibacter sp.
ATTAAATAAAATTATAAAATGAAAAAAATAAGAAAAAAATAATAAAAAATAAGAAAAAACTAATAAAAATTAAAAAATATGAAAAAATATGAAAAAAATAATAAAAAATAATGAAAAATAGCTAAAAATTTAACTAAAAAAAACTAAAAAATAATAAAAAATAATAAGTATTTTATATTATTAAATTCTACATCATAGGAGGCATTCCACCCATACCACCAGGCATTCCACCCATACCTGGAGCAGGAGGCATTCCACTATGATCTAAATTCTCATCTTCATCTACTTTTTGAAGTGCACCAGCAGCTGCGACTAAATCATCAATACGTAAAATCATTTCACAAGCTTCTGCTGCAGAACGAATAGCTTGTTTTTTAACTCTTTGAGGTTCTACAACACCAGATTCCTTCATATCCTCGATTTTACCTTCAAAAACATTTAATCCAATATTACTATCACTTTCATGAGCAGCTCTTAATTCTACAATTAAATCAATAGTATCCAAACCTGCATTTTCAGCTAAAGTTTTTGGAATAATTTCTAAACTTTCAGCAAAAGCAAGAATAGCTAATTGTTCTCTACCACCAACAGTATTAGCATAAGCCCTTAATTGTCTTGCAGCTTCAATTTCAAAAGCTCCACCACCAACAACTACTTTTCCATCTTCAACAGTAGCTGCAACTACACCTAATGCATCTTCCATCGCTCTTACAATCTCAGAGGAAATATGTCTTGTACTTCCACGAACTAAAATAGAGCTTGCTTTAGGATTATCACATTCTTCAATAAAAGTTAACATTTGATCAAATACTTTCTCTTGATGTATCCATCCAGCCACACCTAAAGTTTCAGGACTTAAATCTTCAATATTAGTTACTAAAGTAGCTCCAGTAGCTTTCATTATCCTATTTACATCAGATTTCTTAACTCTTTTAAAAGCCATAATACCTGCTTTAGTTAAATAATCTTGAACAACATCATCAATACCTTTTTGACAGAATAAAACATTAGCTCCAGAATCAATAATTTTATCTGCAACATCTTTAAGCATTTCATGTTCATTATCTAAAAATGCTTGCATTTGCATAGGATCAGTGAAATCAACTTTAGCTCCATCAACATCTTTAAGTTCCAAAGGATATTTCATTAAAGCAATTTTACAATCTCTTACTTCTTTAGGCATAGTATCTCTTACTCTACCTTGATCAATGAAAATTCCATCTACAATTTCAGATTCTTCAATAGATCCTCCATTAATTCTATGGATTTTAATAAGTTTTTTATCTATTTTTTCTCCTTCTTCAACTTTTAAAACCGCTTGAACAAGTAAATCTGCTAATTCTCCTTTAGCAAAATCAGAACCTTTACCAGTCATTGCAGTTTTTGCAATATTAAATAAAGTTTCTTCATCTTTAGCATCAAATGCAATATTTTCCATTATTTCTAAAACTTTAGCAACAGCTAATCTATAACCTAAAAGAATAGTTGGAACAGGATTTCCATCTTCAATTAATTTTTGAGCTTGTTTTAATAATTCTCCTGCAACAACTACAGCAGTAGTAGTTCCATCTCCAACAACATTTTCTTGTTTTTTAGCTATTTCTACAAGCATTTTAGCAGCAGGATGTGCAATATCCATTTCTTGTAAAATTGTTACACCATCATTAGTAACAACAACATCCCCCATTTTATCTACTAACATTTTGTCCATTCCTTTAGGACCTAAAGTAGTTCTTACAATACTTGCAAGAATTTGACTAGCCATAATATTCATTCTTAAAGCAGTTCTTCCTTGGAATCTATCAGTATCATTACGTAAGATAAACATTGGTTGATTAATATTTGCCATAATATCTCCTTAATTGTTTATAATAATTGTTTGTAAATATTAAAATAATTCAATATTATTAAATTATCCATATAAATTAACATAGGTTTAAGATAATATAAAAAACTTTCGGTTAATAAATTAATATAAAAAAATAGATAAAAAAAGATAATTAAAAGAATAGATAAAAAATTAACTAAAGAATAGATAAATAACTAGAGAATAACTAAAAAGTTAACTAAAAAATATCTAAAAAAAATTTTAAAAATTACGGCATATTCTTTTCAAGTAAAGGTACAACAGTTTTTTTAAGATAATTAGGAATATCAAGCTGTTGTGGGCAGAATTCCACACAATTACCACATTCACTACATTCAGATGCCTTTGGATGACCACCACTCTTTGTCATATTAATATATGCTTGAGTAGGAACAGAAAATCCTTGAATTCCATTTCCACGTTTTTCAGAATTAACAAGCTCAAAATATCTAGAAATAGGTACTTCAATAGGGCAATGATTAATACAATATTTACAATAAGTACATGGAATTTCAATCTCAGAAGTAATCATATCTGTAACTTTAGCAATTATTTCATATTCTTCATCATTTAATGGTTCGAAATTTTCCATATATTTAAGATTATCTTCCATTTGTTCTAAATTACTCATACCACTTAACACAGATTTAACACCTTTAATATTTCTACAGAATCTAAGAGCCCAAGAAGCAATAGATAAATCAGAATTATAATCAGTAAATACTTTTTTAATATCTTCAGAAAGATTTACTAATGTTCCACCACGAATTGGTTCCATTACAATAATATCTACATCGTATTTATTAGCTACTTCACAACATTTTCTTGATTGAATTCCATCATTATCCCAATCAACATAATTAACTTGTAATTGTACAAACTCAATTTCTGGATGTTCTTTTAATATTTCTTCTAAAAAATCAGAATCATCATGAGTAGAAATACCAATATGTTTAATTTTACCTTCTTCTTTTTTATCTTGTAAAAATTTGAAAGAATCTAGGTTTTTAAATCCATTATCAGTCCATCCACTTGCATTATGTAACATATAATAATCAAAATATTCAAGACCAGTTCTTTCAATTTGTTTATCAAAGAACTCCTGGAATTCTTTTTCTTTCTCAGGCATTAAATATAATGGTAATTTATCTGCTACAATATAATCTTCTCTTGGATATCTATCTACAACAGATTTTTTAAAAGCTACTTCACACATCCCATTATGATAATCAAAACCTAAATCAAAGTAATTAAAACTAGATTTTAAATAGGTATCTACCATTTTATTAAGCTGATTAATATCTACAGAACAAGGGTCATTTTCATCAGTTTGAGGTAATCTCATAAATCCAAATCCAAAATCCATCATCATAAACTCTCCATACAAATATTAAAATATTAAATTAATTTTAACAATTAAAAAAAAAAATCTACTTTTAAGAATTTATTTAAAATTAAATATAAAGCTTACTAAAAAAATAATAGTTAAACTAAAAATACTTCTAAAAAAAATAATAGTAAAACTAAAAATACTTCTAAAAAAATAATAGTTAAACTATAAAAAATATAATTAAAATATAATTTAAGTTAACTATACAAAATTAAACTAACTTACTACAATCTAAGCATAATGGTTTTCCTTCATAAAACCTAATATATTTTTCTGCTGTTTCTTCACCACAACAATAACAAGTTATATTCTTATAAATTTTAGCTTCATGAGGTAAATCTAAAACTGTGTCTTTAACATCAAAAAGATCTTCATCTTTAGAATTATGAATATATTCAAAAAGTTCATCACGACTCATTAAAGAGTCAAACTTTTTAAGAATTAAACGTAAACTCTTTCCATTTTTACGTTCATAAAATGAAAAAGCATGTTTTCCAGTTATATGAAAAATAAGATTACCTTTTCCAGCAGTACATCCAGTAATTATTTGAATAGCATCTATACTACATGAATCATTTTCACTTATACATACTATCTCCTCATCAAAAGAAAAATTGACCTCTAAAAGTTTTTGTGCATAAAGCGATACTCTATAACCTATTGCAAGTCCAGGACATTCATGTCCATGAAATTCTACACATTTATCCCAAAGTTCTTTATTAATCATACAATCCCTATTAACCTTCTATTAAGCAATTAATCAAAAAATTCTATAAAATTTATATCTACAATGTTAAATTCAATATTCTTATTAAATACTTTAAATTTACCATTTTCAAATTTAAAATGACTATCTTTATTTAAAAATACAGAAGTTCCATCTACAAAATAAACATGAACTTCTGAAAAATTCTCAACTAATTCTTCAACAGATTTTTGATTATGTTCTTCAATCATTTTTAAATCTTCTTTTTCACCCATAGAAATACCAATTATTATTATTATTATTATTATTATTATTATTATTATTATTATTATTATTATTATTATTATTATTATTATTATTATTATAAAAAATAAATAG
>JAZLLL010000096.1:0-6430 GCA_045598125.1 Methanobrevibacter sp.
ATTTTATTTTTTTATTTTTTTTAATTAATTTATCATAATTCTTTATTTGTTCTTATTTTACTTTTTTATCTATAATTTATTCTTAAAAGTTTTTTTTAGTTGTATTTTTATATTTGTGTTGGATTTCGCCATTTTTTTGCCTGATTTTTTTTCAGAAAGATTTAAATACTTTGTTTAATTAATTTTTAAATACTTAATTTGTTTATTTCTAGTTTTTTTAGAAATTTTCAGGTTGAGATTACTTTAAATCAGTTGTAAAATTTTCTGAAAAGTTTTTAAATAGTAATATATTTATTTATTATTTAAATTCATTCAGTTTATATGAGGTGAAAGAATTTCAATTAGAAAAGGTCTGTTATTTATAGGGATATTGGTTGTTCTTCTTGTTACTGTAGGTTCTGTATCTGCTAATGATGATGGTGGCAATATTTCTGTAGATGTTAATAGTTCAGACATTTTAAATGATAATAATGGAATAAACATACTAAATGAAGAAATTAATTCTAGTTCTGAATCTAGTGATAATAACACTTCTAGTTTGGTATCTGATGATGTAAATTCTAGTGTTGAGAATACTTCTAAATTAGCATTGAATAATAGTGATGATTCAGTTCCAGTTACTCCAACTAAAACTTCATCAGTTTCTACTAAAACTCAAACTTCTTCAGTTATAGGTAAAACTGTGACTGTTGCTAATGTGATTAATGCTGCTGTTAGTTTGAAGTCTTATGTTCTTTCTAAGAAGGTTTTGCCTTCTAGTGTTTCTGTTGGTTCTTATAAGTTAACTGTGTCTCAGTTTAGTTATTTGATGAGTGTTGCTATTCAGAAGATTAAGGCTAAGATGAGTACTTCTACTAAGCTTACTATTATTAGTGTAACTAATAAGAGTTCTACTTATTCTGTTAGTTATACTGCTAGTTTGGCGTCTTGTGTAAGTCTTGCTAAGGCTGTTTCTAGTGCTTGTAGTTCTAAGAAGGTTGCTCCTGATTATGTTTCTTTGAGTTCTAAGAAAGTGGATTTTAGATCTTATACTTATGCATTTGCTAAGATTTTGTCATTTTATAAATCTAATAAACGTTTGCCAAATACTTGTTTAATTGAAAGTAAAGTATTTAAATCATCAACAAATAATGCAATCACTTTAGCTAATGTTCTTACTGCAGCTCAAGTTTTTAATAATTATGTTTTATCAAAACATGGTTTGCCTAAATCTTTAACTGTAGGTACAACTACATGTAATACTACTGAATTTATTTATTTGATGGTTTCTGCTATTAAGAATATTAATGCAGGTAAAACATCTGCTACTTACTCTGTTAAGAAAGTAAGTTCTCCAGATAAAAAAAGAAATTCCGATTGGATTAAATCTACAAAAGTTTCTAAGGCGGATTATATTAATTTAGCATCTAATGTTCTTAATTTTATTAATAATAATGGTAGAGCATCTAATTATGCTACTTTATCTAACTCCAAAAAGGCAGATTATACTCTATATTCTATGGCTTTTTCAGGAATATTAACTAGTTATAAATCTAATAAAATATTGCCTAGTGCTTATATCTTTGATTGTTCTGTATTTGAGAGTTATTCTTTAAGTAGTCTTCTTTCTAAGAAAGTAAATACTAATATTACATTTTACTTAACTTCAGATAATATTAAAGATGTATCCTCAGATAATTCTGCACTTAATCAATTAAAAAATACTTTAGTAAGTTTAGGATATAATGCGGTTGTTGTAGGTGTAGGTCCTAATCAGCATAATAATGCTTATTCTAAAGGATGTTATGGTTCTAATTCTGTATTGTTGTGTTGTTTTGGTGGTGTAGATGTTGGATGTATTGAAGAATGGACTGGTGAATTAAGTAATAATTGGTTCCCTAATATTTATGGTGGAGCTAATGTATTATCTGTATTCTATTTAAATCCATATGGGTCTTCTGCTAACATTAATGATTATGTTCCTACAGCATGGGATGCAAATTATGGATGGGCTTTAAACAATCCTGCTCAATACATGGAATCTAATGGAATTAGTTATATTCAATCAGGCACTGTATCTGATGTGTGTTCTATTTTAAAATCATTATTTTAAGTTAAGTTTAAAAACTATTATTAATTAAGGGCTTGTATAAGTATGTTCCTTTTTATTGGTTTTTGACTTTTATTTTTTTATTTTTTTTATTTTATTTTTTTTTAATTTTTATTTTTCAACATCTATTCAAATTATTAATTTTTCCTATAATAATTTGTATATTTGTTCTGAATCTATCTTGAATTATTTGTCATAAATGTGAGAATATTGGATAAGTTTATATATTTCTTTAAATAAATATATTATTACACATCTATGATTAAATCAATATAAGATTTTATTGAATTTTTATAACTAATAATTATTTTAAATTTTATCTTTTGATTTAATGTCTTTGCTATTTATATTAATTTAATTATAAAAATTTATATTTTTAAATTATCTATAAAATTTTATGTAAATAGTATATTTAATAATTATGGAGGAATAAATATGGTTGAGGAATATGAAGAAACTCAAGATTTTCAAGAAGAACAAGATGAAGAAGAAGATGATGATTTACCTTTCGCTAAAGCAGAAGTTGTTCGTTTAATGAAACAAAATTTAGATTCTGATAAGATGATTAGGGAAAGAGTTAAAGTGGAAATGAATAAATTCCTTGGTGATGTTCTTAAGAATGTATGTAAACAACTTAATGATTATCCTTATACTACTATTGAGTATGAAATGCTTAAAGAATCTACTTATCCATATACTAATATTGAAAGAATTAATCAAGAAAAAGAGAGAATTTTATTACATCTAGATGCTATTAAAGCTGATTGTGATGCATTATCTATGGATGTTAAAAAGACTCTTAAGTTAAAAGATGTAGTTGATGAAGACGAATTTGAACCGTTATCTTCAAGTGTGAATACTACTGAATAATATCTATTTTTTTTTATTTTATAATTTTTATTCTTTTTTTTACTATTTTTTTTATTGTTTTTTAAGTTTTTTCGATGAGATAATTAAATTAGTCATTATTCTCATCAATTACTAAAAATCCAGTTTTAAGTTTTTTTAATTCTTCTTTTGTTAACTTTTCTGTTTTTGCATTAATGTCCATTATTTTACTTTGTCCAAATGGATCTTCTATTAAAAGTAAAGTTTCTAATTTTCCTTCTAAGATTTTTTCAATTTTATCTAAAATTATATTAGCATTTTTTCTTGAATTTTCATCATCAAACATTCTTAGAGCTCTTTCAGTTGCTTCTTTAAATCGTATAAGAACACCTTCAACATTAGACACATAACCTTCTGATTTTGGTCCTGGCTCTACTTTAATACCAATTTCAGGAAGTGAAACAGTAGAAGTTTGTGAACGGATTACTCTTGAAGAAAGAGAATTTTTACTTATTTGGAGGCTGTGTTTGGCAGGATCTTTTTGTTCAACACACATAACATCATTATGTTTGAATCCACATTTATTACATTGGACAAGAGATTCTATAACTTCTCCGAAATATTCTATTTCATGGGTTTGAGTGATGGAAATTGCAGCATTTTTCTCACCACAAACTGGACAATCTATTTTCATTTTTCCAATTATATTTTCTTCCATTTTATCTCCTTCTTTTATTATTTCTATAAGTTTTATTTTTTATAAATTTATCTTATAGTTATCTTTATTTTTTAATATATTGTCTTATTACTTATTAGTGATTTTAAATTACATAACAATATTTAATAATAATAAAAAATATATAATTATAATGAATTAGTTTATATTGATTTAAAATATGTTTTCATAATCCTGTTAATATTAATTTATAATTTAAAACTATTTTAAGTTATATTTGGAGTATTATTGTTGAAAATGATTTAATTTAAGGATTTATTTTATAATTATTATTTTAATTAATATTATGCTTTTTATTGAATTGAAATTTTATTAAATTTTAGGAGTGATTATTTGTATTCTATAACTTCAGTTGAAGATCTTCAAGAACTTAATCCATATATCATTATTGGTTGTGGTGGTGGTGGTGAAAAATTCTCAAATCTTGAAGGTATTGAAACAGTTGGTTTCTTAGATGATAATCCTAAAAAACAAGGCAAAATATTTTGTGGTCTTGAAGTTTCATCAAGTTTATCTGATTTATTCGAAAATACTAATGCAAAATCTGTAGTTATTATGTTACCTATTGGTGCTGAAGGTGTAGCTTTAAAATATGCTGTAGAAGCTTTAGCTAATGGTAAAAATGTTGTTACATCTTTTAGGTCTTTATCTTTAGATGAAAATCCTTCTTTATTAAAACTTGCAGAAAAACAAAATGTGAGTATTAAAGAAATAAGTCCAAGATTAGATGTAATTAATGAAATTTGTGGTGTTGCACCTGAAAAATGTTGTGAAGTTTTACCAAAAATATTCTACAAACCCAAATCAAAAATTGTTTTTGTAGGAGGTACTTCTCAAGAATGTGGTAAAAGAACAACTACTAAAGCATTAGGTAAAGCTGCTAGTGAAAGAGGTATTAAATCAATAGTTATTTCTACTGATGAAATGGGGTTAGAACAACCTACTTTCTTTAATTTTAGAGCTGGGAGTTTGTCTGCTATGGATATTCCTTCTGCATTACTTAGTGCTATTAAGTATGTTGAAGAAAAAGAATCACCAGAAATTATATTTATTGAAGGTCAATCTAGTTTAACTGAAATAGGTAATCCTCATCCAAGAGGCCTATCTGCAGCTATTTTAATTGGTTGTTCTCCTGATGCAGTTGTTATTGGTCATAGGCCAAATCATCCATATCGTGAACCTAGAGGAATTGCTGAAGAAATTAAAGCTATTGAATCTATTGAACCGACTAAAGTTGTTGGATTATCTATAAATCTTAGAAATGCTGATAAAGAAATGAAACTCAGTAATTTTGAAGATGAGTTTGGTTTACCTGCAGTTGATGTTTATAATGAAGGAGCATCTAGATTATTGGATGCTATTTTAAATTATTTAAATGAAGGAGAGTAAAATATGGGTTTTACTGATAATTTGAAAAAAAGTTTAGGTTTTGAAGAAGAATCTGGCCATAATCTTGGTTCTAATTCTCCTTTTTATGAGGTTCCAGAATATGGTTTAGATATTTCTGGGGAGTTTGAAGATGAGTTTTTGGATGATTTTACTATTTCTCCAGAACAATCTTTTTATGAAATAATTTTAATTAAACCAAAATCTATGGATGATATGGATTATGTTTTTGATCAAATTGTGGAAGAGAATAATCCTGTGATTCTTGATTTAAGTTTTCTTCAGAAAAAAGGAATTAATGAGTATAGGCAAGCTGGTGAAAGATTAAAAATTTTAAGAGAACAGTACAAAGCTGAAGCTATTTTACTTTCCCAATCTAGTGATAAAAATTTAATTATAATAACTCCAGCTAGAGTTAAATTAGTTAAAAAAGATTAATTTAGTTTCTTTTTTTATTTTTTTATTTTTTTATTTCATTTTTTTATTTTACTTTTAATTATATATTAAAAAATTTTGATGCATTTTTATAAGATATTTTATCTATTTCTTTTTTAGAATAATTACTGTTTTCTAGTTCTTTAATTGTGTTTGGTACTGAGAGAATATTTGATGGTTTGTTACTTATATCACTATTTAGTAAAAACTGCTTAAATCCGTATTTATCTAATATTTCCACTGCATCTTGTGGTTTTAATTTTTGAGGTTGTACAGTTAATCCTATTTTAAATTCACTTTCAATTACATCTTCAATTGTGGCTTGATTTATGTGATCTATAACAACTAGTTTGGGGTTTATAGTATCATCAACTATTTTTTTGATTTTGTATAAGGTTTCCTTTTTATTTTTTCTTGGTGTGTGGATAATAACTTTTGTTTTTGTTTCTTCTGCAAGTTCTAATTGTTTTTTGAAAGTTAATTCTTCTATTTTTTTATTTTCATCTAATCCAATTTCTCCAATAGCTACAATTTTATTATTTTTTATTACTTCTTTTAAATATTCATAAATTTCTTCATCATTTTTAATAGAATTTGTTGGGTGTATTCCTAATGCTACTTTTAAATCAATGTTATAATTCTCTACTCTTTTTGTTTCAAAATTTAATATTCTCTCAAAGTGATTTATTAAAATTTCTGGGTTGTTGTTTAATTTATAAGGATAATAAGAGCAAGTAATTGCAGTTTTAATTCCTGCATTATACATAATTTTAAAATCTTCACTACTTCTAGTATCTGCATGTATATGTGTATCAATCATTAGTTCTCACTTTTTTATCTTTGGTTTATTAATGTTGTTGAATTAATTTTTCAGATTATTAGTTTTTTAGTTAAATTCTATTAAAAATTAACTCTAATTAACATAGTTTTAATTAAAAAATTTTCTATTAAATTAT
>JAZLLL010000097.1:0-6664 GCA_045598125.1 Methanobrevibacter sp.
TTAAATGATGAAAAAGTTATTTTAGAAGAAAATGAAATTAATATAAATCCTAATGGAACCTATATTTATGTTAAAGTAGATGATACTGAAATTAAACTTTTACAAGACTTTAATGGATCATGTGGATTATATTTATATAAAATGAATGACTATTTTGCTATTTCTAATTCATTCCTTAAATTAGTAGAACATTTAAAAGATAAACATCTTATTTCCTTTAATAAAGACTATGCTGATGCTTTTTTATTTGCTGATTTATGTTCTTTTGCATATGGAGAAACTTTAGTTAATGAAATTGAAGTATTACCAAGAAATTATAAAGTTATTATTAATAAAAAAGATAAATCTATTGACTTTGAAGAAATAGATTATGGAGAACATACAATAGATTTAGATTCTAAAGAAGGATTTGAAATCCTTGATAATTGGTATTATAAATGGGTTAATATTATTCGTTCAATTAAAGAAAAAACAAATAATTTATCTATTCATTTATCTGGAGGATTTGATAGTAGAGTTACAGCAGCATTAATGTTATCTGCAAATATAGATTTAGATAAAGTTAATATTTTCTCTTCTGATGATGGATTACATACTCATACTGAAGATTATGAAATTGCTTCTGAAATTGCAAAAGAATTTAATTTTGAATTAAATAAAGATGTATTTTCTGCTGATTTAGAAGTATTTGATGATGTGAAAACTCCATTAGAAATTTCTTTTTATACAAAACTTGGATTTCATAAAGAAATGTATTTTAAATACTTTAAATATTCAGAACCAGTTTATTCAATAAATGGATCTGGTGGAGAATATATACGAGGTGCAACTGGAAATTATAAAAATTCTTCAGAAGAATTTATAACTAACTATATGAACATGGCAAAAAGACACAACAACCAGTTAGCTTATCCAACAGAAAGAGTAGCAAAAAGAGGATTAGATAAATTAAGTGAAAGATATCCGAATATAAGCTCTGAAGAACTACCTGAAGTTCTTTATAGAGAAGTTAGAGGCAGAAACCATTTTGGAAAAGGAGCTGTTGAAGGATATTTCCAAAATATGATTTCTTTATCACCTTCAATTGATTCTGAATTAAATAAAATAAAATTAACAACTTCAGAATGTGATGATAAATTATTATTAATGACAGTTATTTTCTCAAGATATTGTCCTAAACTTTTAGATTTTAAATTTGATAGTGAACGTAAAATTAAAGAAGAAACTATTGAGTATGCTAAAGAACTTAACAAAAAATATGAATTTAACAAAAAAGAACAAGAATTTATCTCAGGACCTGAATTAAAAATATCCAATAAAGAAATAAATACTGAAAACATTAATGTAGATAGATTATTAAAAAAACATTTTTATTCCGGTTCATTTGAAATGGAATTTAAAAAATACTATCCTTCAGAATTATATGATGAAATTTCAGATAAGGTAGAAACTAAAGATTATTACCCGCTTACTGAAGTATATTCTTCAATTGGAATATTAAAAATCCAAGAATATGTTAAAATTAACAATTTAATGAAAAAAAATAATATAGAAAACTGGGTTAATGAAATTTTAAACGAAGAAATAGATGAAAGTAAAAGATTAAAAATTACAACAAACAAATTATTATCTAAATATAATATTGGAAGAATTGATATTAAAAACTTTGGAGATGAAAATAACTCAATCGAAATAATAGATGTGACTGATTCAACAAACATCCAATTCCCTAACTGGTTCAAAGACGAAAAAGGAAAAGGAATACAAATTGAAAATCCAAATGGAACATTAAACATAAAACTCAAATGCATACAAAAAGGAACATTAAACATATCTCTAAAAGGACGAGATGTCAGAGACAAAAAAGGAAACAGATTCCCAGTATACATAGACTACACAAGCCTAAAAATCAACGACAAAGAACAACTCACAGAAAACAAACTCACATGGCACGACCAACCACACACAATAAAAAAAGAAGTAAAAAACGGAGAAATTATCGAAATCAGCAGCGAATGGAAACCATTCAACCCAACAAGTATCTGTAAAAACCCTTTAATTACTAATTCAAATTCTCTAAAAAATTACATCACTTCCAGAATTGATATTAAAAACTTTGGAGATGAAAATAACTCAATCGAAATAATAGATGTGACTGATTCAACAAACATCCAATTCCCTAACTGGTTCAAAGACGAAAAAGGAAAAGGAATACAATTAGAAAGTCAAAACGGATCATTAAATATTAAATTTAAATGTATACAAAAAGGAACATTAAACATAAAACTCAAAGGACGAGATGTTAGAGACAAAGAAGGAAACAGATTCCCAGTATACATAGACTACACAAGCCTAAAAATCAACGACAAAGAACAACTCACAGAAAACAAACTCGTAAACCACGACGAACCACACACAATAAAAAAAGAAGTTAAAGATAATGAATTAATTACTCTACAGACTGAATGGAAACCATTTACCTCATCAAGTTTATATGAAAATAAAAAACTTAAAAAATTAGAAAAAAAAGTTGAAAAATTAACAGATGAAAATACTCAACAAAAAGAAGAGATAAAAGAGTTAAAATCTGAAAATAAAAAAATGAAAAGAAAATTAAAAGAAATCTCTAATTCAACTCTTTTAGAATTTAGAAAAATAAAAAAAGAACTTTAAGGTGTTAAAATGAATTTAACTGTTGTAGGAACTGGTTATGTAGGACTCGTAACTGGTGCATGCTTTGCAAAAATGGGAAATAAAGTATACTGTGTAGATATAGATGAAAACAAAATAAAAGGTTTAAAAAACAATATTATGCCTATTTTTGAACCTAATTTAGAAACATTAGTAAAAGATAGTCAAGAAAAAGGAGATCTCATATTTACCACAGACATAAAAGAAGCATTAGATGATTCAGATATCATATTCATTGCTGTAGGTACTCCTATGGCTGAAGATGGTAGTTGTAATTTAGACTATATATTCTCTGCTGCAACAGATATTGCTAACAATCTTACTAAAGATTCTTTAATTGTTATTAAATCAACTGTTCCAATAGGAACTGGTTTTAAAGTAAAAGATATGATGGATTATATCCTTAAAGAACGTTGCACTTACATTAATATTGATATTGCATCTAATCCTGAATTTTTAAAAGAAGGACATGCTATTGAAGATTGTCTTCATCCAGATAGAGTAGTAATAGGAGCTGAAAAAGAAGAAGTATTTGACACACTTAAAGAATTATATGCTCCATTTGTACTTAATCATGATCGTTTTGTTTTAATGGATGTTAAAAGTTCTGAAATGAGTAAATATGTTGCTAATGCTATGCTTGCTACTAAAATATCATTTATGAATGAAATAGCTAATATTTGTGAAGTAACTGGTGCTAATGTTAAAAATGTACGTTTAGGTATTGGTAGTGATAAACGTATTGGTTATGATTTTATATATGCTGGATGTGGTTATGGAGGAAGTTGTTTCCCAAAAGATGTTCAAGCTTTAATAAAAACATCTGAAGATATGGGTTACACACCACGTATTTTATCAAATGTTGAACTAGTTAATGCAGATCAAAAGAAGGTCTTAGTAAACAAGGTAGTTGATAAGTTTGGTGATGATTTATCAGGATTTACTTTCAGTATTTGGGGACTTGCATTCAAACCTGGAACAGATGATGTAAGAGAAGCTACATCACTTGTTGTTTGTGAAGAAATAATTAAAAAAGGTGGAAAAATAAAAGCATATGACCCAGAAGCAACAGAAGAATTCATAAAAGCAATTCCATATAATTGCTTAGATAGTATTGAATTTACTAAATCACGTTATGATGCATTAGACAACTCAGATGCACTTATACTTATCACAGAATGGAAAGAATTCAGAAATCCTGATTTCGAAGAACTAAACAAAAGAATGAACCAAAAAATCATCTTCGATGGAAGAAATATTTATGATAAAAAAATAAGTAAAAAAGGATTCGAATTATACCAAATTGGGTGTTAGTTATAAATTAGTTTAAATATTAAACTAATTAACAACATGTATTTTCTTAAGTAATTTACCCCAAATTCCTTGTCTTAGGATATAACCCCAAATTAAAGAAGCAACAACCCCAACTAATAAATACACTATCCACCATCCATTTGTTGTAATATAAGTATGATGTAAGAAAATTTTATGAAGTGTTATTTTCTCGTTATAAAATATAAATTGTAAAATAACTACAGGATAAAAAAATATTGCCAAATCACAATATCAATAGAATGTTGACCTATACTCATTAAAGATTCTTTTATAGATGAAATAACTTTAATATTCTCCATTAATTTACATAAATAAATTAAACAATAAGAAGCACACAATGCACCGATTACGAATAATAATGGAGAAGTATAATTATTATTTCCCATATCTGCAGAATTAAAAAATCCTATAATAATAAAAATAATACCTGCTAAAATAGGAGTCAAATGATACAAATATTTTTTAAAGGGAATTGAAGAAAATTTATTTGAAATAGAATTCCTATTTACTTTAATATAAGCCCCTATAGCATAAAATAATCCTAAAATTAATGTACGACTTAATTTATATGGTAAAGTAAATTTAAATCCTATAATTGCAAGAACACCAAATATAACCAATAAAAAGATATCTTTATAAATAGAGTCTTTAAATGAACTTTCTAATATCTTATATAAAATTGATATTAAAAATAAAGCACCTAAAAACCAAATTGCACCTAAAAAAATACCTTCTTTATCAAGAGTCAATAAAACAAGTATGATTTTTTAAAAAAGAGAGTGACTTTATAATCTTTATAAAAAGCTATTAGTACTATAAATAATATATTCCAAAAAACAAAAGGAATATATAAATTATGTACCTTACGTACAATAAAATCTTTAATATTAGAACGTTACTATATAATAATCCAGAAATTAAGAAAAATCAAGGCATGTGAAACTGATAAACATAACTTGTAAAAGGACCCATAGCATGTCCCCAAACTACTAAAATAATACCAATTGCTTTTGCAATATCAAAATATGCAATCCTATCCTTATCAACCGAAAAATATGTAAGCATGTTTTTATACAAAAATCCCTCAAAAATCATTAAATATATTTAAATATTTTATAATATATTACTTTTTTTATTTAATATAAGAATTCTCTATAGAAATTATATTTTATAATATTTAAAAGATTATACAAATGCTTTTTATAATAAATATGAAAAAGATGAAAATACAATATTATTAGTATAAAATAAATAATAGAAAAAACATGAATTTAATATTATAATTTAATAATTTATAGAAGAATTAAAATATTAGAAAAACTTCAAATTCCTTATTCTATTAAAGTAGCTTCTGCTCATAGAACTCATGATAAAGTTAAAAAACTTGTTATAAATGCTACTAAAGAAGGTGTTGAAGTCTTTATAAGAATAGCTGGACTTGCTGCACACTTACCTGGTGCAATATCTGCATACACTCATAGATTTACAATTGAAGTTCTAAATAAATAAAAGTTATTTAATTTGAATAGAATAAAATATATATTTAAATAAATAAATATTAAGATAATTTTAAAAAACTTTAATTTGGTGTCTTCATGACTAAAATTTCAATTATTGTTCCAGTTTATAATGTTGAGAAATATATACAAAAAACTTTTGATAGTATTTTAAATCAAACCATAGGATTTGAAAACTTAGAAGTTATATTTGTAGATGATTACTCAACAGATAATAGTAAAAATATCATTGATAACTGGGCTAAAGAATATAATAATGTTATTTCAATTCACCTTGATTCAAATAGCGGATATGCAGGAAAACCACGGAATATAGGTTTAAAAAAAGCAAATTCTGATTATATATTATTTTTAGATAGTGATGATTATTTAGTTGAAGATGCATGTGAAAGATTATATAATATTTGCCAAGATACTAAATCAGATATTACAATTGGTGGATATACAAATGTATCTCATGGAAAGAGAAATATTCATAATATTAAAGGAAAAGAAAAAATAGAAATCTGTAAAAATCCAAAAGAAGAAATAAAATTAATGAATCTTGCACCTGCAATAGCTGCAAAACTATTTAAAAAAGATTTATTAATCAATAATAATATTGAATTTCACACAGACATTCCTGGTCAAGATCTAGTATTTGTATGTGAAACTTATTTTAATGCAAAAAGCATTGCATTTTTAAATAATTATTCAATTTATAATCGTCTTATTAGAGATGAAAATGATAAATCTGTCTCAAATAATGTAAATATAGATTATTTACCAATAACTGGCGGAACATTAACGGGAGCGTTAACCGCCCCTAATATAATAATTACTGGTAACACCCCCCTTACTTTTACAGGCAATGGTGCTAGCACATATATGCAAAGTGTATTATATGTATAGTCAAATGGAGTCACAATTGAAACACCAAGGGCCTCTGAATCTACATCTGGCACCATTCTTCCTTTTATGGTTAAAACTAGAGGAGGACAATTTGCACCACTACAAACCGGTAAAATTACACTAGATGCGGGTGCGGATTTGACATTTTAGGCCACTTCTTCTAATGATACTGGCGATATTGTTTGGTACTATTATAATAAATAGGAAAAAGTTCGTATTTGGACACCAAA
>JAZLLL010000098.1:0-19240 GCA_045598125.1 Methanobrevibacter sp.
AAAAAAATCAAAAATTCTAATTTATCATTAAATTTAAAATTCGCTTTAATTGAAGCATTTAAAGATGAAGATTATTTAATGATTGACGAATTAGCTAATGAATATTATGATTTATATAAACATAACGTTGAAAAAATCATAGAAATGATAAAAATAATTGAAACAATAATATTTTATAAATTTGATAAATATGAATAAAGAATTAGAAAATTTATTAAAAGCGTTAACAATTTATGCTGATTATACTGAAAATAATTATTTTTCAGATCCTCGTATTGGACATTCTTCACTAGTTGATTTTGAACAAAATGGTCCAAAATGTTTACGAAAATCATCACATAAATTAACACAAAATATGGTATTTGGTTCATTAGTTGATACTTTATTAACCACTCCTTATAATTTCGATTCTAAGTTTTTTATTGTAAATGAAGAATCAGATATTAATTATACAGATAATGAAAAAATATTATTTGACGGTATATTATCTCAATTTCCACGTACTTTTGATTTTGGTAATATAAATGATAGTACTTTAATTGAAATTGCAAAAAAATATAATTTTTATTCACGTTATAGTCCAACAAAATTATTAGAAAAAATCAAATCGTTAGAAAATAAGTTTTATTGTTATCGTCAAAATTCTATTGGTGTTTATGGTATTACTCAACAACAATATAATAATGCTATTAAATGTATTACTACTTTAAAAGAATCTCCAATTACAAGTTGGATATTTAATGCAGATAGATATATTATTTTATTTCAAAATATTCTTATGAATAATGAAATAAAATGTATGCATGATATTATCGTAATTGATGAAAAGGATCATAAAATTTATCAATTTGATTTAAAATGTGTAAGCTATAATGAATACGATTTTATTAATAATTCTTTTTATCGTTTTAGATATTTTAGAGAAGCAGAAATTTATACATATTTATTAAAAGAAGTTTTAACTAAATATAATTTAAATAATTTATGGTCAATTGAAGATTTTCGCTTTATTGTAATTAATCAAGATTCTTTATCTCCAATGATTTATAAATTCCCGATTATTTATAATGCTGACAATCAATTACAAATTTCTAAAAATAATTTTGTAAAACATTTTTACAATATCATTGAGGATATAAAATGGCATTATCGTAATGATCAATATAATTATCCAAAAGATATTTATTATAAACTTTGTGAGAATACAGCAATCGATAAAGAAGATGAACGATTAATTATTGAAACAGATATTATTTAATAATTTAAATTTATAATATGGCAAACAATATTTTTAAAGACAACATTTTAGCTACTGATATTTGGAATAAAAAATATCGCGTAAATAATGAATCTTATACTGAATGGTTAAATCGTATTACAAACGGTGATGGTTATATTCAACAATTAATTCAGCAAAAGAAATTTATTTTCGGCGGTAGAATTTTAGCAAATAGAGGTACTGGAATTAATAGTTTATCTAATTGTTATACATTAGGAGCTATTAAAGATAATCTTCCAGCTATTATGGATGCTTGTAAAAATCTTGCTTTGACATATAAGGTTCAAGGGGGACAAGGACTTTCCTTGTCCCTTATTAGACCTAAAGGTGCCAAAGTACAAGAACGTTTTACTTCAGATGGTATTATACCTTTTATGGAAATGTTTAATAAAGTAACCGAGAGTATTTCACAAGGTGCTGGAAGAAGAGGTGCTTTATTAATGTCACTTGATGCAACACATGCAGAAATTGAAAATTTTATTAAAATTAAATCAGATTTAGGTAAAATTAATAATGCAAATTTATCAGTTGAATTAGATGATGAATTTATGGAAGCGGTGCAATGTTATTATGAAACTGGTAAACGAAAAGTATTACATATTACAAAACAATATGAACATCAAACTTTAGAATACGATATTATTCCGATTGATATTTTTATGCTTATTGCTAAACATGCATGTGAATTTGCAGAACCAGGTGTTTTATTTATGAATAAGTTTAAACATTACAACTTAAATCAATTTGATCCAAGTTATCGTATTGAATGTTGTAATCCTTGTAGTGAACAACCTCTTCCTACACATGGTGCATGTGTACTTTCAGCTATTAATTTAGGTGAATATGTTTTAAATCCTTGGACAGAAAATGTTCAGTTTGATTATAGATCTCTTACTAAAGATTTAAAATATATTTATCGTGCAATGAATGAAATTGTTGATGAAGGTATGGACAAACATGCTTTACGTGAACAACGTGAAATTGCGTATAAATACCGTAATATTGGTATAGGATATCAAGGTTTAGCGGATGTATTTATTAAATTTATGACTCCTTATGGTAGTGATAAATCAAAACAACTTGTAGAAGATATTTGTAAATGTATTTTTGTTACTTGTTTGTTTTTAAATATTAAATTTGGTAGAAAACAAGGTAGTTTTCCAGAATTTAGTAAAGAATGTCATTATGAACACACTGATATTATTCGTAATGCATTTAAAAATGATAAAATTCCTACTATAGATGCATTAAGAAATTGTTCAATGCTTACTGTCGCTCCAACTGGAAGTATTAGTAATTTATTTAATTGTAGTTCAGGTATTGAACCGCATTTTGCATTACAATATATACGTAAAACTAAAATGGGAGGTACAGATATTGAATATACTGTTATTCCAGAAGTAGTTAATCAATATTTAGCATTACACCCAGAAGATAATATTGATAATCTACCATATTATTTTGTTACAGCTATGGATATTAATCCTACAGATAGAATTGATATTCAAGCTATTGCACAAAAATATAACGATAGTGCAATTAGTTCAACATTAAATCTTCCAAAAGAAACTACAACTGAAGAAATTGCAAAAATTTATTATGAGGCTTGGAAAAAAGGATTAAAAGGTTGTACAATTTATCGTGATGGAAGTAGAGATCCTATTTTATATACACAAGCTAATAATCATTCAGATGAAAGTGATTTTATTACTGATAATCAAGCTCCAAAACGTCCAAGAGAGTTACAAGCTGAATTATCGGTACAAAAAGCAAAAGGTAACAGTTATGCTGTAATTGTAGGTTTATTGCATGGAAGACCATATGAAATATTTGCTTTTGAAATGCCAGAAGGTAGTGAAATTAAACCGACGAATGGTAAAATTATTAAAATAAAAAGAGGACAGTATAAATTTGAATCTGAATTCTTTTCAATTGATAATTTACAATTAACAACTGATAAAATTGAAGAACGTGCAATTACAATTTTATGTTCACAATTGTTACGTCATGGTGTTAATATACAATATATTATTAAAACTGCGAAAAAAGTTAATCCTGTTATTACATCATTTACTTCAACAGTATGTCGAGTATTAGGAAAATATCTTAATTCTGAAACAGATACTACTCGTAAATGTCCACAATGCAGTTCAGAAATTATTCGAGAAGGTGGTTGTGTACATTGTAGTAAATGTGAATGGTCACAATGTAATTTATTAATTAAAAAACGAAATGAATGTTAATTTTAGAAATACTTACGTTAATTACTGTTATAATCTTAATATGTCTTAGTATAATAACTCCTGGTAGAATTAAAAATATGCTCAATAATAATAAATATAATATCTCTTTTAAAAAAGCATATAAACTTTCTAAAATTCCTTTGATTGAAATTGAAAATTTTGAAAATCAAAAAATAGAGCCTGTGGCTTTTTTAGTAGATTCAGGCGCTAATACAAATTTTATTTCTAAAGAATTTTTAGAACAATTTAAACCTGATTTTAAAAAATATATCAGATATTCTGATGACGTAATGTCAATCAATGGAACAATGGTATTAAATCAAGCCTTGCAATTAAATCTTAACTATAATAATACTACTTTGACTGATTCATTTGTTGTAACTGAAAATAATCCAACGTTTGAATATTTATCAAATGAATATGGTAAAAAAGTAGTTGGTATTATTGGTTCAGAATTAATGCGTAAATACAACTTTAATATTGATTTTGAAAACTTAAAAATTCAATTTGATAAATGAAAATAAAAGGTAAGTCAATTTATGTTTACGACGTTGAGATTTTTCCAAATGTATTCCACACAGTAGTTAAAGATACAGAAACAGGTGTGTATTATAAATACGAAATTTCTCAACGTCGTAACGATTTACCTTTATTGGTATGGATGTTTCAACAAAAATCTTTGCAACCAACACAATTAAAAATCGCCCCAGATGATAAAATTTTTTGTGGTTATAATAATATTCATTACGATAATGTTATTATTAACTATCTAATTGAATATTATGACAAAATGAAAACATTGTCTTATGATGTAATTACAAAAAGTTTATTTAATTTAAGCAATATCATTATTAATGGTGATGAAACTTCAAGAGAAAAATGGAAACATTGGAAGTATTTGAAATATTTTGATACACTTGATTTGCTTACAATGCGTTTTTCATCAAAGTTGAGAGTTGGTTTGAAGGAAATGCAGGTAACAATGAAATTTCACAATGTTCAAGAATATGAGGGTGATTTTACAAAACCATTATCTATAAATCAAATAGATGAAATGATAAAATATAACAAGAATGATGTTGATTCCACCGAACAACTATTGTTTTTATCACAAAAAGATATTGATTTAAGATTGGGTATTGAAAAAGAATATGGTATAGATGTATTAAATAAAGACGGTATGTCTATTGGTGTGGAAGTCATAAAGCATAAATATCTTGAAGCTACACATAAAACTTGGAACGATATTAAGGATTTGAGAAGTCCTTGTGATATGATTGCAATCAAAGATGTATTGCTTCCATTTATAAAATTCGATACTCCTATATTGCAACAGATACTCGAAGAAACAAAACAACAGATTGTATCTCCAGGTAGAAAGGGTTATGAAAGACATTTTCTATTAGATAATGTGGAACATACTTTGGGAGTAGGTGGTTTACATAGTGTTAATACACCAGAAGTAATAATACCTGCTGAAGATGAATTTATTTGTGATCAAGATGTTGCAAGTCTTTATCCAAGTCTTATAATAAAATATGGTTTTTATCCACCTCATCTTGGTAAGGAATTTCTTGATGTTTATAGTAAGATAAAGAAAGAAAGAATTGAAGCCAAGCATAATGGCAATAAAGTAAAGAATCTTACATTAAAATTGGCATTGAATGGTATTTCTGGTCAACTTCAAAATGAATACAATTGGTGTTATAGTCCTAAAACAGCAATGAAAATTAGAATGAATGGTCAGTTTTTATTGTTGATGCTTGCTGAAAAACTTATTTCAGTTGGATGTAAGATAATACAAAGTAACACCGACGGGGTATTCTATATAGGTAAGAAAAATAGAAAATCTGATATTGAAAAAGTATGTAAAGAATGGGAAAATCTAACGCAATTGGATTTGGAAGCTGACTATTATGAGAAAATCTGTCAGTTTGCTATAAATGATTATATAGCTATAGGTGAAGGTTATAAAGATACAAAAGACAAAAATCTTATAAAGACAAAGGGTATGTTTGTAACTGAAACACAACTTGGCAAAGGAATGAATGCCAACATAATACCTAATGCTGTAATAAGATATTTTGCAGACGGAATACCAGTTAAGGAAACAATTAGAACCTGTAAGGATATAAATGAATTTATTACTTATCAGAAAATAGATAAGAAGTTCGATGTTATCTATAATAACAAAAAGATACAGCGAATCAACAGATTCTATTATTCCACAAATAGTTATTATCTTATTAAAAAGGACCCTGATACGGATAAATGTATTAAACTGAATACAAAATCGGGTGTTACAATTGTTAACAATCTTACTGATTTTGAATTTCCTACAAATATCAATTATCTGTATTATGAAACTGAAGCAAATAAAATAGTATCACTACTCAAAAACAAACAATTTGAATTATTTTAATATGAAGAATAAAAACATTTTAAAAACTATTTTAAATCAAAAGCGTATGAATGACAATGTAAATCATCCATCACATTATACTGATGGTAAAATAGAGGTAATTGAATTTATTGAAGATAAAAAACTTAATTATCATAGAGGCAATGCTATAAAATATATTTGTAGAGCTGGTAAGAAAGATCCAAATAAGGAAATAGAAGATTTGCAAAAAGCCGTATGGTATATTAATAGGGAAATTGAAAAATTAACAGAATCAAAATAAAATGAGATAAACCTAAATATATAATAAATGAATAATATTGAAATAGAAACACTTGAAATAGGAGGTTTTAGAGCTGCTATAGAAGCTCTAAGACTTCCTTTTGGAAAAGAATGTAGAAGTATTATTACTTTTGATTATTCTACAAGTAAAATTCAAGATATGGATACTATTACTTATTGCGGAATTGATAGTATTCACCCTAAAGACTTACAATTAATGCAAACTCTTATTAAAAGAGGTGATGAACACGCAAAAGTAATGAGAGGTATTGTAGTTTGGGCTAAAATCACAGCACCAGTATATTGGTGGTGTGAAGAAGAGACGTATATTGCTGGGCATCAAAGACTTTGCAGCGAATCTACAATGCATATTGATTGTAAAGGATTACAAGATGAAGAATTACAAACAGCAAAGGCAGGTATTCCTATGGGTAAGGAATTAACTAAAATTGATTATTTTAGCTATCAATGTCTGAGAAATATCTATAGACAAAGAAAAAACCATAGATTACCAGAGTGGCATCAGTTCTGTGATTGGATTAAAACATTACCTTTTGCTGAAGAATTAATAATTACAGGATTGGAAAATAATGAATAAATATATTGTATTTGCAACTCAGATAAGTACTTGTTCTATTGAAATAGAAGCTGATTCTGAAGAAGCTGCTATTGAAAAATCAAATAATATTGACTTTGAAAATTGGGAAAAAGACCAGTTTGGAAATCTATATAATATTGAATATACTGCTACATTAATAGAGAAAAATGATTGATTGTTACGAAAAATTATGGATAGCTAGAGACAAATCAGGAGAATTATGTCTTTTCACTAATTATCCTCCAGAATGGGATACTGAAACAGAATCTTGGGTAAATATTGAACATAGTGAATGGGTATGCCTTAATGATGAACTATTTCCTGAATTAAAGTACACAGACGGCTATAAAGAAGTTGAATTAAAACTTAAATAAATGAGAGATCCTAATAGAATTAAACCTTTTACTGATGAAATTAGTCAAATTTGGAAAGAAAAATGTCCTGATTGGAGATTTGGACAGTTTATGATTAATATATTACCTTATTTACAAAATCAGGTAGGAGATGTATGGTTTATTGAAGATGATGAAATGTTAGAATTAATTAAAACATATTTTACAGAAGAAAATAATTAATAAATTTTAAAATTTAAATTATGGTTAAAAAAAATAAAAAAGAAGATGTAAATTCTGCAGAAATTATTAACAAGATTACTTTAAAGTACACGTTAGAATTAGGAGCAAAAGAACCACAATATGTTACATCTGGTTCAGCTGGATTAGATTTATACGCATTAAAGAAAACAATCGATACAGAAAATGAAACTGTAATATATGATACAGGTGTATCAGTGGAAATTCCACAAGGTTATGTAGGATTGTTATTTCCACGTAGTAGTGTATATAAAAAAGATGTTCGTTTAGCTAATTGTGTAGGAGTTATTGACTCAGACTATAGAGGAACAATTAAATTTATTTATGATAAATTTACATATACTGATTATGATAAAATATCTAAAGGTTGGAAAGCTATAAAAGGATTATTTAAATGGGGTATTCGTTATTTTATTGATGATGAAATTCCAGGTATCGAATACAATATTGATGATAAAGTTGGTCAATTAGTAATTGTACCTATTCCAAAAGTAACATTAAAACGAGTTGATAATTTAAATTCTACAGAACGTGGCACAAAAGGATTCGGAGAAGCAGATAAACAATCTGAATAATAAAAATATTTTTCCTATAAATTTTTGTGAACAATGTTCATATTTTGATAGAGAACATGAAGATATTGAAGGATGGGCTTTGTGTTCACAAATCGAACAATATGTAAAATTTAATGAAAGTTGTAGATTAAAAAAAAGAATTTGATATGAAATATTTCACAGTAAATGAATTATGCGTATCAGCTACATATCCTAAATTAGTAGAAGTGCCTAAACCAGGCACTTCTATTTATAACAATATTGTTAAGCTGATTAATAATCTTTTAGATCCAGTAAGAACAAAATTAAATCAACCAATTTCTGTTTCTAGTGGTTATAGAAATGAAAAATTAAATACTGCAACAAAAGGTAGTAAAACTTCTATGCATCGTTACGGTTTAGCTGCTGATACACATACAGGAAAAGGTGGAGCAGACAATCTAAAAATCGTTGAAGCATTACTTGAATCAAATGTTCCATTTGATCAATGTATAATTGAATATCCTACTATTAAAAATGGTAAAATAATTGCAGCATCGTGGATTCATTTGGGTTTAAATACAAATGGCAATAATAGAAAACAAATACTTTATACTATTGACGGATTACATTATCCGACAGTAAAAATTAATAAAAATATTCAATATAACTTTAATAAGTAAATTATGCATTATTGGGGTGACGATTGGTTTCAAAAAAACGGTGAAACTTTTTATCAAATAATAGATACTGTTCAACAAAAATTAATCGATTCAGAAATATATATTAGTATTAAAGAAAAATGGGGAACTATTTATGAAGAATGTTACGATACTTCTTGGTTACAAGATGAAAATAAAATAAATAAATATAATCAAATTTATCAAGATGTATGTAAAAAATATCCTGAATTTGTTGATGAAATTATTTCTAATTTAGATTACTATGAATTCATTAAACCATCCAAAGGTAACTTTATAAATGGAATCGATATTCATAAAAAACATTGGAAAGAAATGAAATTAGAAAAATAATTTAATAAATTTAAACTTTTGTAATTTTTCTTGTCTAAGAAATAAAATTTTAAATTAATTCAAATTCAAAAATAATGAAGAAAAATACAGAAGAAATTTATAATGCGTTAACTAATCAGTTTAACGAATTAAAAGAAATTTTTGCATCTTACGACAGTCTTTTCAATTATTTAAAAGAAATAACTGAAAATATTAAAGAATCTGATTATTGTGATGGAGATTGTGATAATTGTGAAATAGAAGAAAAAGAACATATTAAAACATTTGAAGAAAGTACAATTGGTGAAAAATTTATTATTTTTCTTTTAAATCGTAAACTAGTTAAACCGACAGAAAATCTTATTGAAGATGTAGAAAAATTTATTTTCGATATTCCATTTATTGAATTTGCTTGTGTTAATTCGTCTATGGTTAGAGAATATTTAAACGAATTACTTAACAGTATTTATGAAGTAGATATTAATAAATTGAGAGTACGAGTTAAGTAAATATAATGTTGCGAGATTTTGAGTTAAAAAGGGAACCGAATGGTTCCCTTTTTTTTATTTAAGATGTTTATTCTTCATCAGTAACTAAATCTTCAAATAAATTACCTCCCGAATTATCAAACATTTTAAATCTACGATTATCTTCATCAATATAAATAAAATCTTTAACTTGTGGATAAATTGGCATTGCACGCATTATATCTGCATATAACACACTATGTCCTTTATATGGTCCAGTTTTTAATATCTTATCGTATTTACCAACGTCTTCTACGATTCTAGCGTATCTTTGTATAGGTGAAATAACTGCACTAGGTGATACTAAAATACTCATACCATTAGATACTGGTTTATATGGAAATTCTGCTTCCATTTGTAAACGTCTAATATAATAATATGTTTGTCTTTTCATCCAATCGTCTTCATCATCCCATCCAGAAACTATAAACGTTAATAAGAAGAACAATGTAGCTAAAGCTCCCATTTCAGCAAAAAACTTTTTAAGATTTTCTTTTTCATAATCTTGTAAGTTTTCCTTTACTAATTGATATTTTGTCCAAAAATTAATTCCTTTATCTTTAGACGGAGTTATTATTTTTAAAAATGTACGTAAAGCAGTTACAACATATCCTTCTTCCCATTCACCAGTCATAAAATTATACATTGCCTCTTTTTTACCTAAAGTTTTATAACGTTTTTGCATTTGTGGAACAATATGTCTTCTAAACAATAACGCCATTCTTCCTAATGCATATTGTGTTATTTCAGCAGCATCTTCTCTATTATAAATACCATGCATTTGTTGATTTAAATTACCTATTGTTAAAGTTAAATCTTTAATATCCTCACTACCGTGATAAAATTGAAATTTTTCACCATCATCTTTAACATAACTTTTGTATTCTCTTTTAATAATTAATTTAGAATCTACAACTTTACCGTTTTCTTCAATATCTTCTTTATCTATAGCTTCAATTAAAGAAATTGATTTTGCTCCGTTTGTTATATTTCCTTTATCATCAAATTCTGGTTTTATATCGTATAATTTATAATGCTTTAAATATGCTAAAGCAGTTGACATTTGAATATGGTCTTCTCCCATTTCTAACATAAAACTTGGTCCTAAATTTGAAATAAATTGTTCAGCACCATTTTTCCAAGATTTAGATTCTTTAATTTTTTCTTTCCAATGTTGACCAATGTTAAACATTTCACGTATTAAACTCATTTTACTATTAGAATATGGTGTAAATAACTCTGGTAAAGCATCAGGTATTAATTTTATATATTCCTTATCAGCCCATAACCAATCTTTGTAATTAAAGTATCTACCGCCTGATGATTCTATAAACATCTGGTATTTAGCAACATTTATATTATTTATTGCGGAAAAACCTGAATAACCAAGTAGTGAAAAAGCAGTAAGTTTTATTAAATCGTCTGCTAATTTTCCAGTAGTTAAATTAGTACCTAATATTTTACTACCTTGTTGTTTAGATTGCATATAAACTTTACTATCTATTATATAATTAGCTAATTTATAAAAATTACTCAATTCGGTATTTTTATCCATCATTTGAGCATTTTCAAACTTACTATGGTCTGTAATTTTATATCCAGGTTGTCTTTTTAAAACTTTATGGACTCTAGCTTGATCTCTCATTAATTCCATAGTATCAACAATTTTATGCATACCAGAGTATTGTTGAGCCATAATAGCATATTCTCTTAATGTAGATGTTGCATCACGTGATAACTTACTCATATCGTTTAATTCATTGACAAAGTAAATCGGTACTTTTTTATAAGGAGTATGATCAAAATTTGTAGCTCTTTTTGTAACTTCATTACGTTCCTTAGGTGACATTTTTTCCATTAAGCGCGTAATTAATTTTTTTCTATGCGCTTGTTCTGCTTGAGAATCGGCTGTTCCAAAAAACTCTCCATTATCATTATCATTAATTTCAAAATAATTTGTTTTTAAAGATTTTGCAGCACCAGTTATTCCTCCAATAATACCGTTTTCAGAATTTAATATTGCTTCTCCAGTTGAAGACACCATCATTTGAATACACACATAAGGATTAAAATATTGTTTTGGTAATAACCAATCTAATTCTTCTTTAGCTTGTATAAAAGATTCAAAATATTCTCTTTGTGCTGCATTCCATTGAGATTTGTCATATAAATAAGTATCTATAGGAACGATACAAACTCTTTTTTGCTTTTTATTTTTATCGAAAAATTCTTTTTTTGTTTCGTGCGTTTCTTTCCATTTTTTTAAACCTAAATCTTTATTTTCATATACTTCAAGAAATTTTTCTTTATCTTTTTCAAATTTTTCCCAATCGTATTGGTTATATTTACCATTAGATATTCCATTTTTTGTATGAGCAAACATAAAATCATATCCTTTATATTCACCACTTTCTCGATATTTTCTATCAATTGCCTGAATACGATGATCAAACTTTGTAGTCGCTGCACGAATTTCTTCTTGAGCATTTTTTATCATCGCATCTAATAATCCTATAAATAAATCATTAGTATTTGCTGCAGATACACACATTCTATTAAAACCGTTTATATCACCCATAGAATATTCTAATACCGTTTCTAACGAAATAATACCATCTTTATTTGCTAAAGAGTGAGTATTAGGTCCTTTTAAATTTCCATCTTCTCCAAAAAACGGTTCGCAAATATGTAATAACATTTTCTTATTTAAACGAAAATATTCTGCTTCATAATCATCCAGATATCCTTGGCATTGTCTAATTGTTTCTAATAAACTATTAGCGTTTTCTTTTGTTAATCGTTGATCGGTTAAAGTATCATCAATAACTTCTTGGCATATCATTGATAATTCTTGTAAAGGCTCTCTATAAGATTGAATCAAATTACGCATTTGAATTAAAGAATGAGCATTACTACGTAAATCATATATTGTCATGTCATCCTTTAATATAACATTTTTTAAATTATTTCTATTTTTAGTAAGTAATGTTATTAATTCTGAAAGATATCTACTCGTACCTTTTAAAAAGGAATTTTTAGTATAATTTGAATTTAAATGCTCTAATTGTTTTTTAACATTATTTAAAACGTCTATATCTTTAGCGTCTTCATATACATTAAGATAATGTAATAAATTTCCAACTAATATTGCTTGTACCTCATCGATAGAGTTTTTTATTTGATTTGTTTTAGTAGATGCATGTGCTAATATATTACCTTGTCGATTAAAACGTTTTAATGTTTCTTTATTTACAATATTTTGATTAAATACATCTTTCATCAAAGAAGATAAATCTTTTTTTAATTGAGAAAATTGTTTATATTTATTATTACTATCTAATTTAAATAAAGAATTTATTGTATTTTTAACAATATTAACAGCTCTTTGAAAAATACTTAACGATTCATCTTTAATATTATTATTGATAATTTCAGCACACATACGACCTAATGTTTCACGTACTATTAAATCAGGTCTATTTTTATTATTATAATAGTTAGTAACGTTAATATAATCATCTCCTAAAATTTCTTTAATCATTTCAGGATTTTCCTTTAAATATTTTTCACAACGTTGTATAATAGGATTATCGTCTATATTTTCTATAATAAAATGAGCAACTTCTTCTGTAACTTGTTTAAATCCGTTAATATTGTTTGCAATATTAATAACACCAAATATACCATCTACTGTATGTTTCAAATGTTCTGGTACAATTAAACCATCTTCTTCATACATTAAGTTAGCATCTAATAGATTTATTTTTAAACCTAATGTTGTTAAGAAACTGTCTAATTTTCTATAAACTTTATAATTTTTTTCTAAATCAGATGCTTGTTTATTTGTATTGCTATTTTTACGAACAACTGTTATATGAGTTTTAGATCCATTTATAGTATCAACTAATGCTATAAAATTACGATTTTCCTGATTAAATTTTACTACTTTTTCTACTACATCGATAATTTGTGTAGGTAAATTATTATTTAATTTATCTTCTAAAAATTTTCTTTCTATTTCAGTTCCATTTGTTTTTTCAACATCTAATAATTTTAAAACTGATTCTAAAGTAGGTTCGTCGTTTTCATCATAAATTAAAAAATCTTTATTTAAAATTTGAAATTCATTATTTGTAACAACAGAGTAAATTGATTTTGTTATATCTCTATCTTTAGTATAGTCATATAATTGTTTAAACAATTTACTTTCTTGATTATTTTTAGTTTTTGGTATATAAATACAATATTCCATATTAATTATATAATTTAATTTTTATTAGCAAAGAGTATTTTTACGTTTGTCTATTTCTTCTTGTGCTTGATTTGATAAACCTTGTATAAATTGGTCTTTAAATAGACTTAATACGTCGTATTTTTTATCTAATTGTGTTTCTGTTTCTTTATCTAATTCGTCATCGTTTAGTCTTTCATAACCATTTCCGTTTTGTTCATCGTCTGGAAATTCTTCTTCGTCTGACATAATTTCATTTTCATCAACTATCTCTCCTTTAACTTTACTATTAAGATTGTTTATTGAATAATGTTTAATAATACCAGGTATTCCTAATATACTAATTTCTTCTAATTCATCTCCAGTATTATCCCACAAATGGTCACCGTATCTAAAATAACTTGGTAAACCTGCTCGTTTGTCTGGTGTTATTTTCCACGGAGCAATTGGTGAACTTGTAACAAATTCAATATTATTTCTAATAAATAATTCAACAAATTGATTTATTTCACCATCATAAAAAGAATATTTAACATTGTTCCAAAAATCATTATATTTAGTATTCTGTTTACTTATATTACTAAATAAATATCCATAAGAACGATTACCGAATTTAAAACCTGTTCTATACAAATCATATACAAATAATTGTTTAGCAAAAGTTGATATTTTTGGATCTTCATCATTAAGTAGTGCTTCCCAATCAACTCGAACTTGTTCTAAACTTTCTTTTTCTAAACCTAATGAATCAAATACTAATGCTGTATGATCATTAAATGTTGTAGTATCTAACGAACGTAAAAATAAATTATTTTTATATTTCATTTGTTGTAATAATCGAGAACGTATTCCCATTGCTTTTGACGGAAATGTAAAACAATAATAATACATTTTATTAACATCGTTAGATAAAATAGTATTGCCGTGATTCATTGCTAAAAATAGCATCCAATCATAAAACATAGTATTCATCATTTGTGCAGATAAATGTTTTTTGCCATTTACACCGTATATAATATTACTAATATATGGTAATATCTTATCATGAAATATTACTGTATTAGGATTTAAATAATTAAATAAAGCTCTACTTAATCTATAACTTTCAGCACGTAATTTATATAAATACGGTGAATATATTTCTGAATTTTCTTTAAAAATATCTGCAAATTTTTTATCTACGAAATGTACTGGTATATTGTTTTTATCAACTTCGTCTAATGAATTTAAATATTCATTTATTTCATTCTCATCTTGCCACATTTCAAATAAATTTTGATAACGTACATTCGTTTTCGCATCTAATTTTAAACATTTTGTTGCAGTCATTAATTCGTTTGACACTTCTAATAATGTAGGAATTATTTGAGAAAGTTGATATTGTAAAACTAATTCTTGTTTTTGTTCATTAGTACTTTTCGCCGTTGTTGTATTTAAATTTGTACCAATACCAACAATTAAATTTTCCAAACTTATCTCATTACCAGATGTAATATTTATATTTTTTTCTCCAAAAACAGTTTTAAAAAATACATCTATATTTTTTTGTATATAACGCATTCTACCGCGTACATTTCTATTATTATCAGTATTATTTTTTATTTGTCTATTGACATCAGCATCATAAAATTCGTTTATTTTATAAACAATAGGTTGTTGTAAAAACAAAGATGTGGTTTTAATGTCAAAGCCTAAACGTATTAATGTTAAACCAATATTAATAGTAAAAGTATTAAAATTAATACCTTCTAAATCAGGACATTTAATACCATCAACAGCAGCAGCTAAAAATTGTCGTATATTCTGTGATACCATAGTTACAGTATCTATTGAATAAATTGGATCTAATAATTGATTAAATGGATCAATATGAAAACCATTTAATGTAAATTCAGGTAAGTTGTGTAAAGTTATTTTATAATGTTTTAAATAAGAATGTATAGATGAAGCGTTAGCACATATACCGATTTCATTAGATGATTGTGAATTACGATTAAATAAATATTCTTGTGTATTGAAATCATTAATATTCATTTGGTCATTAATTAATTTGATTTCAGCTTCAATTCTATCACTATCCCATTTTTCAATTTCATTCCACTTATTTATTCGTTCAGTAGCGGTAGTATTTTCATTTTGTAATAACCAATTTTTATATATACGAGAAATTTGAGAAATTTTAGTAATTTCAAAAAAGTTACTTGGTGTAAATTGATAAGTTTTTGCTAAAGGTTGTGTTAATGCAGTATAAATATGATTTATTAATGCATTATTTGTTTCTTTCTCATTCATTTCTGAAATACGATTAATATCGAATTTTTGATACTCCAATCTTGTTTTTTCATTTTTTTCTTTAATGACATTAAATGAATATGCGCCAAAAAACAATTTATCAATATCAAAGTCCATACCACCAATATTTGTAATTTCTCTTGGTAATTTTATAATACCACCACCTAAAGTATTACTAAAACGTACAATTTTAATTGGATACATTGAACACATTCCTTCTGTTGGAATACGATAACCAATAATATTCAAAAGTTCTGGACATTCTTTTTCGATACGTTTTATGTCTATTGTACCATCAGTTTTAGAATAATATTTAATTATATCTTTACTATAAGCTGGCATTTCACATTCAAAATAAGCAACTCTATTTCCTTCATTAATATCAGTAGTTAACTTATTATCTTTCGTATAATAATAGATTTTTAAAGAGTCGTCTGCTTCTATATCAGTTGCTATATTTTTTGCTTTTTGTAAATCATGAAATTGATTTAATCTAAAATCATCCGTTACTTGAACTAATTGACCACCATTTGTATCACAACTCAATAACGTTTTTTTAATAATACTGATTAAAAAACGTTCAAAACGTTTAAACTGTAAAGGATCTGAAGTTGCAATATTAAAATTACCAGCTTCATCTAATTCTAAACCGTATATTTCATCTACACGTAAATTACCAGATGATTCTAAGTTTTGAATAATAAGTGGTGATAATTTTGAATTTATTTCTAAACGTTCTTCTTTTGTTAATTGACCAATTAAATCAGAATTTAATAATTTTTCTACTAAATTTTCAGATAATTTTAATTTATTTTCATATAAATTTTTTACAGCCAAATCTATTTTATGTTCGAGTAACTTTTCAAATTTTAAACGAAATTCTTTCGCAGATTTTCCATTAACAAATACATCTTCTAATTGTCCATTTTCGTTTATAATTTGATCCACAAAAACATCATGTATTAATTTACGTACTTGTATGCCTAAAGTTACTTCATAATCTTGATAATGTTTAGGTGTTTCTTGTTGTAAAACAACATCACCCATAGATACTTCATATACAATATCATTATTTGGATCTGCTATTTGTTTCTCTAAGTTAGTAAAAAATTCAGCTGATGTTTGTTTATACGGATTAACTAATACATTATGCCCAACTTTACAGTTTGATTCAAAATAAAAAGCATCTATTTGATTTTTATGCATAAAACATAATAAATCTAACAATGTATCATCTTCACTTTCAAGCATAGAAAAGAAATCTATTAAAGCGTATTCTGCATTTTTAATTTGAAAAGGTGTTCTAATCGTTAAATCGTTTACTTTACTTTTATTGTGCATTAATGTATAAGTAAATTGCTTGACAACTTCTTGCGTAAAATCAGGATACATTTTACGAATATCTTGTACTGTATCTTTAAGTATTTTCTTTGCTTCAACCTTTGATATTGCACTTTTAGAAGAATTTTCTATATATTTATTCAATGCTATTGATAAACCGTCATATATCGGTTGAAAATTTTTAGATCTACCTAACGCACCAAGCATTTTATATATATACTCTAATGAAACAAAGCCTTGACCGTCAGTACCATCTATACCTTTACCGCCATTTTCTTTACCAGCATAAGATTTGATAGCTAAATCTGCTTTTTCTCTAATATTTTTTTTGTATTGTTCTTTTAAAGATTTACTTAAAATAGAAGCATCTATAGCTGCACAGTCTTTATTACTTTTATCCGTTAAAACTTTTTTAATAGATTCATAATAATATGAACCGTATTTATTATCTTTTGCAATAATAATACGTTTTGTTTCAGGATGTCTGCCAAATCGTTGATTATCGTTATTTAAAGCAGTCATACTATGTGCAATACCAGGTGAAACAAATTCAGCAATACGTTTTTGAATATCATCTGTAGATTTATAAAAACATAAATCGCCAGTTAATAATTGAAATATTTGTGTATTAGCATAAAATTGATTTACATAAAAAGTTTTTAAAAATTTATAAAAAGATTTATTATCTTTAAATGATAATTCACCTTTTAAAATTTCATAATAACCGTGTTGTTTTAATTGAGAATACCAATTTGCAAACATTTCTTCTACGTATTTTTTTAACTCTTTACGCATTTCAGATTCTACTTCTTCTGGTGAATAGGTACCAGTATATGATTCATCATTATATATTCTATCGTGAAAATAAGCAATTAATTTATTTTGTTTGCAAGATTTATCATCATTTATAGATGATAAATATTTATTTAAACAAGGGAAGAAATAAAACTGAATACCGTTTGTTAATGTAGGTACATAACCATTTTCGTCTAAAACTACATCATAGTTACGTATATTATTTTCATTAGGACATAAAGCAGCTCTATCGTAAACATTACTCATTCTATCTAATTCTTGTTCAACGATAGTTAAAAATCTACCTCTTGTAGCATTTGCTTTACTAAATCCATAAAATACAGAATTAAATTTTTCTGAATCAAAATATTTAAAAGTTATTGCACCCGTTGTTGATTTATCTGCTAACACTGGTAAAAAATATTTTGTAATATTTGATTTTTTAAAATTTCGGTTATTATGATAATAATTAAATGTTTTTAAAACTAATTCTAAATATTGTAAACGATTTAATTTAAAATATTCAATACCATCATGTGAAGTAAATGTTTGAAAATCAAAATATTTACGTTTATTTTCATCTAATAAATCAGTTAACCATGAATGATCTCTTTGTGCAGATTTTAATGTTCCTGTAATATTACTAAATAATCTATTAAAGAATACAGTATTTACAAATTCTTTTCTTAAAAAATCTTCGTAATGATTTCCACGAATATTTTGTACTGTTTTTTGTAAAAAATTTAAAGCGCTATAACTTGCATATTGTTTTTTATTAGCATAAATAACACTATCATTTTCAGAAAACATAAATGGTGCTAATTTTAAATAAATATTGTGATATTTTGTTGCTAATCGTAAAGATCTATCAGTAAACGGATCTTTTTTATTTTCAACGTTATAACTTTCTTTATTTAATTGAGATAATAATTCTTTACATTGTTTTAATAGATCATATAATAATGTAGTATTATATGACGCTCCATTATCTTGATTATTACTAATAATATAAGAAACTAATTCATCTAATTCTATTTCTGTAATTCCTAATTGATATAAAATATCTAAAGTTTCTTTAATTAAAGGTTGTACTTCTTTTATATATTCTTTTT
>JAZLLL010000099.1:0-4663 GCA_045598125.1 Methanobrevibacter sp.
ATTTTTAATTAATTTATAATCTTAATCAATTTATAATTTTAATTAATTTATAATCTCAAATTTTAATTTATATATTTATTATTAATCTAATTAATATTTATTAACTATATCAATAATTTTATCTAAGTTACTTTTATTTAAAGAAGAAACATCTAAATTTTTAATTTCAATAGCTACAGCTTTTTCTTTTAATCTATTATAATTCGGACAATTTGTAATCATTCCATAATTATCAAGAGCAAATTCATTTCTAAGTTTATAAGCTAATGATTTAGAATCATCAGACTTTATTATAATATTAATACCTCTCTTATCTTCATGAATAACATTTGTCAAATTATTTTTAAGATATTTACAAGCATCCATAGTAGTTTTTAAATTATCCTTTGCAAAATCAAGTTCAGTGGCTATTCCACAAGCAGTGATATCATTAATTTTTGATGTCTTTAAAATAAGTCTAGATTTATCAAAAACTTCAGAGTTATTAGTACTTATAAAACCACCAAATCCAACATTAACTATTTTTGGAGAACCTGTAGAACCAATAATAATATCAGAATAATCACCATTAGCCAATTTTTCTTTAGAATCAGATATTGATCCTGAAGCATCCTCAACAAGTAAAATATCATGATTATGAAGAAATTTAGATATCTCTTTAATATTATGTTCAGCAGTATATCCCGCAAAACTTGTTAAAAACAAAGCATTTTGATTATTAGATAATAATTCATAATTTTCTAAAATAGCTTCTTCCAAATAGCTATTTTCAATTATCCCCTGATTTGTTTTGATTGTAATTATTTTTTTATTTAAAAAATTAGCTATTTGCCTAAAACCATTCCATCCTCCTTGATCTGGAATTAAAACAGCACCTTCAATAGAATTCATAGCTAATAAAATAGCAGCATTCCCACTATTTACTAACTTAGATTGATTATGTTTAGTAAAATCACATATTTTATCTTCAGCTATTTTAAAATAATCTTCACCATCCTTAGAAATAGCTAATTTAGACATAGCCATTTGAGTTTCTTTTGAAGGTTTCTTAAATTTTAAATTCATAATAATCTATCCTAATCTAAATATAATTAGAAAATACTCATTAAACCTAAACATAATATAATACTTCATAAATTAACTTATCTATTGTTGGTTTGGAGATTTTTTAAAGAAATTATCTAAAGTTGATTGTTTTGTATGTAACATTTCATTTAATAAATCACTTTGTTTTACATATTTACTAATTGGAATTTTAAGTTTATTACCACAATAAGCCACAGCTTCTTTTAAAGTTTCAAATTCACTATATTTATTATTCATAGCATATTTTACATTTTCTCTAACATTAAACACACCAAGTGGAACATACCCAGAATAAGCTTCTCTAAGAACAATAACACCAGATTGAATTTTAAGTTCTGCTAATTTATCAAGAACAGCCATTTTACAAGTATAATAACATCCACCTACACAAGAATATTCTTTCTTATCTGTATTTGTCTCATAATCTGAGAAGATTATCTCTTCTTTACCAAGTATCTTAATAAAAGCTTCCATCCATTCATATTGCCATTCTGTTGGAGTTAAAATAATAGAATAATAATTATTAAGACTACTAAACTCATAAACACGATATGTATCTAATATAGGATAATGTCTAACTTCTTTTAATAAATTATCTGCTATTGTACTATCACAAGCAGTAATTGACCAACGAGTTGGAACTAATTTTCTATTCTTTTTAAGACCAAAAGCACCAACAGAAAAGGCTTTTTGCATAGCTGAAAATGGAACATCTTTATTATGTAAATTCATTACTGCTTCTTGAGCTTTTAAATCAGTATCATAAAAACTTTTTTCTAATTGTTTATCCCATCTAACTGCATCAATATCAAATTTTTCAATAACTGCACTCGGACCGTGAGGCATACTATCTTCTGAAAGCATAGATCCAGAGGGTCTTGAACCAAAAGTAGCTTCACTATCAATAGATTTAGATGCAAGAGATATATCTTGAAGTTTTTCAACAAAAGGATTTTCTAAATCATGAATACCAATTAACTGTTTACCACGAACAAGATTCATTCTATATCCAATAATATCCTCTTGAGTTTTATTTTGATTAATCCATGATTCAGGAGAATCCATAATATAAGTATCTCCTACTTGAGGAGCCATCATAGGTCCAGCATAAACTTTAGGATAACTCCAACGACCTATAAAAACAGAAGGTGGTGTACTACCATCTAAATCTCTTCCTACTTTAACAGATTTCATCTGAATTTTTTCAGTTAATTTAGCCAAATAAGCATTTTTAGTAGATTTAGATGTTCTCATAATAATCCTCAAAAAATAGTTTAATAAAAAAAGTTTAATAAAAAAATTTATTAAAGATAATAAAAAGTATCTGAAAATTAATTAATATCCTGAAATAATAACTAATCCTACAAGAAAAGCAAAAATCAATGTTATACTTATAATAATAAGTGCAATAGAAATTAAAGCTATTTCTCCACCTGTATAATCTTTATTAATTTTAAGATTAGAATCTTCATATATACAAAGATCATTAATATATTCTTGAATATTTAATAAAGCAAAAATACCTAAACCACAGCTAGATAAAATACATATAAATATAAAATTAGCCCATAAAGAAAAAGAGTCTAACCCTCTTTCATCTAGAAGATCCTTAAATTCATCTAAAAATACAAAATACATAACCCAATTTACTAAGGGAATAAACAAACCAATTGTACGAAGTATTGGACTAATATCTTTATTAAATCCATTTTTTAACATCTTAGTATTTTTATAATACCAATACAATTGATATATTCCTAAAGTACATAAATTATATAAAAATAATTTAGATATTGCCATTACTTTAAAATCAGACTCCATAAAACTAGAAGCAGACGCAGAACCAATATTATTAGCCCTATAAACAGCAGAACCAGCATAACTAGACTCAGACACAGAACTAGAACCTGCATAATTAGACTCAGACATCATAGAATTAGGTTCGGATGTATTATAATTAGAATCTAATTCATTAAAAGTAGAATCATTTAATGCTCCTAATTCTTTAGAACAATATGGACAAAATCTAGCATCTTTACTAACTTTTCTTCCACAAAACATACAATATTTATATTCAGTCCCCATAATAAACCATCACTAAAAAAATAATTAAAAAAATTAAATTTATCAAAATTACAATAAACTAAACTTAATAAATCCAAATATAAATAAACTAAACTTAACTAAGATTATGCAAATTCAATAGTTGCAGGAGGTTTATCACTAATAGATAAAGCAACATGAGTAACTTCAGGAACTTCAGAAGTAATTCTTGCAGAAATAGTTCTAATAACTTCCCAAGGAACTTCAGGAACAGTTGCAGTCATCGCATCAACAGAAGAAATTAATCTTACAACAACCAAATAACCAAAAGCTCTTTCATCACCTTTTACACCAGTAGCTTTAGTATCAGTTAAAACAGCAAAATACTGCCAAAGTAACTCTTCTAAACCTGCTTTTTCAATTTCTTCTCTTACAATAAAATCAGCAGCTCTGCAAACAGCTAAATTTTCTCTATTAAGAGGTTCTAAAACTCTAACTCCTAAACCTGGACCTGGGAAAGGTTGTCTATGAACAAGTTTATCTGGAAGCCCTAATTCTTTTCCAACTTCTCTTACTTCATCTTTATATAAATCTTTTACAGGTTCACAAAGTTCTAATACCATACCACTTGGTAAGGTTGCATTATGGTGAGATTTAATTTTACCTTCAGTTTCAATTACATCCGGAGCAATAGTGCCTTGAACTAAGAATTTAGCATCAATAGCTTCTGCTTCTTTCTCAAAAACTTCAATAAATACTCTACCAATGATTTTTCTTTTTTCTTCAGGATCTTTAACACCTTCAAGTTCAGATAAAAATTTATCAGAAGCATCAACATATTTAAAATTAGTTAATCTTTCTTCAAATATTTCACAAACTTGTTCAACTTCTCCTTCTCTAAGTAAACCATGATTAACAAAGATAGCAGTTAAATTATCACCAATAGCTTCACTAACAAGAACAGAACATACTGAACTATCAACTCCACCAGATAATGCTATAATTGCCTTTTCATTCCCAATTTGAGCTTTAATTTCCCCAATAGCCCCATCAATAAATTCTTTTGAATTTAACATAAAAATACCTTACTCAGTTTATTATTGAAATATTAAATTAAATTATTAAATCTAGTAATTATTCTTCAGCTTCAAAATCTTCTACAACTTTCATTAAGATTTCATCTAAACTATCTTCAATTTCAGAGTTAACAGTTTCCATCATATCATCATATTTAATATATGCTTCAATTTTAATTGCTTTTTCACCAATACCTGAAATTCTAAATTTTTGTTCTTTATCTCCAATAAAAACATCAATAGATTGTCTTTTTAATGCAGCTTTATTATCTACTGCTTTTCTTCTAAAATCATCAACATTATCAAACATTTTAATACCTCATATAATTGAAAATATAAATTTTAAGAATTACCATTTAATTTAGATTAGTTGTTTAAATGAAAATTAATATTATTTATCAAAAAATTTACAAATTTCATAAAAAAATGAAAAATTAATATTATTTATCAAAAGATTT
>JAZLLL010000100.1:0-2503 GCA_045598125.1 Methanobrevibacter sp.
AGACTTTGAAAGTGGATTATTTTAAATTTAAAGATAAAATAGCTATTTATAGCTATTATTTAATTTTTTTAATTTTTTAAAAATAAATATAATACCCATATAAAAAAAAACTTATTTTTAAATATAAAAACCTAATTTTAAATTATTAAAAAAAATGAGTAAAAATTAAGATATAATAAAAATCTATTTTTTCATACCTTTTAAATTTACAATTTGATTTCTTAAATCAGCTGCTCTTTCAAAGTCTAATTTAGATGCTGCATCATTCATTTCATCTTCTAAATCTTTGATTAAAAGTAAAAGCTCATCTTTAGGCATAGATTTAAAATCATCCCTATTATCTAGGATAATTAATTCTTTTTCTTTAAGACTTCTTGAAGTTGTTTTAGGTATAATATTATGTTTTTTATTATATTCCATTTGAATTTTTCTTCTTTTATTTGTAATATCAACAGCATTACGTACTGAATCAGTCATTTCATCAACATACATCAATACTTCACCATCTACATTTCTTGCAGCTCTACCAATAGTTTGAATAAGAGAGGTTTCAGATCTTAAAAATCCTTCCTTATCTGCATCTAAAATAGCTACTAAACCTACTTCAGGTAAATCAAGCCCTTCTCTAAGTAAATTAACACCAACAAGAACATCAAAAATCCCACGTCTTAAATCATCCACAATTTCAGTTCTTTCTAATGTATCAATTTCAGAATGAAGATATCTTACTTTAATACCAATTTTTGCATAATAATCTGTTAAATCTTCAGCCATTCTTTTAGTAAGAGTTGTAACAAGAATTCTCTGATTTAAATCAACTTTTTTCCTAACTTCAGTAAGTAAATCCTCAACTTGACCTTTAACTGGACGTATAGTAATTTTAGGATCAACCAAACCAGTAGGTCTAATAATTTGTTCAGCAATATTTAAACTTCTAGTTAACTCATATTTACTTGGAGTTGCAGATACATAAATAACATTATTTACAGAATTTTCAAACTCATCAAATCTAAGAGGTCTATTTTCTTTTGCAGAAGGTAATCTAAAACCATAATCAACAAGAGTTTGTTTTCTTGCTTTATCTCCATTATACATTCCTCTAATTTGAGGAACTGTTACATGAGATTCATCAATTATAGTTAAAAAATCATCTGGAAAATATTTAAGTAAAGAATAAGGCATATCTCCCCAATTACGACCAGACAAATGCATAGAATAATTTTCAATACCTGGACAATAACCCATTTCTTGTAACATTTCAATGTCAAAATTAGTTCTTTGTTCTAATCTTTGAGCTTCTAAGTACTTACCTTCTAATTTTAATTCATTCAATCTATTTTTAAGTTCCAATTTAATATCTTTAAGAGATTGTTCCATCCTATCTGCACCTACAACAAAATGTTTTGCTGGAAATATCATATATCTCTGTAAAGATTCTTCTTTCCTATTAGTTAAAGGATTTATAAGAGAAATCCTATCAATCTCATCCCCAAATAATTCTATACGAATTGGGGGAGTACCATGAACAGGATTAATTTCTATTACATCTCCTCTTACCCTAAATTGACCTCTTTCAAAAGCAATATCATTTCTTTCATATTGCATAAAAACAAGTCTTTTTATAATTTCACTTCTATCAAAATTATCTCCAACAGAAATTAAAAACGCAAAATCCCCATAATCTTCAGGCGATCCTATACCATAAATGCATGAAACACTACTAACTACAATAACATCATCACGAGATAAAAGAGACTGTGTAGCAGAATGTCTCATTATATCAATCTCTTCATTTATTGAAGCCTCTTTATCAATAAATGTATCTGTTCTTGGAACGTAAGCTTCAGGTTGATAATAATCATAATAACTTACAAAATATTCAACAGCATTATTTGGAAAGAACTCTTTAAACTCTTCATAAAGTTGACGTGCTAAAGTTTTATTATGAGATATAATTAAAGTAGGTTTTTGAACATGCTCAATAACATTAGCCATAGTATAAGTTTTACCAGAACCTGTAACACCAAGTAAAGTTTGTTCATTAAATCCTTTATTAATACCTTTAACTAATGAATCAATAGCTTTTGGTTGATCTCCTAAAGGTTTAAATGGAGAAACTAAATCGAATTCTTTCACATTAACACCCAACTAAAAATTTTATAATTTAAAATTTGTATTATATACTATATTATATTTTTATATAAAATAAAGTTATAGAGTAATTGAAAAATAATAATAAAATTAAAAAATAATAAAAAATATTAAATAATTCTAAGATTTATAAAAAATTTTCTAAGATTTATGAAAAACAAAAGATAAAAAATACTAAACAAATAAAAAAAAAATAGCTAAAATAAATAGAAAGATATGAAAAATAGAGATAGCATACGCTAAGAACGATTAAAAAAAATAAAGTTAGAAGATAATTAATTTAAATTTAAAATAAAATTATAAATTTAAAGTTAATAAAATTATAATAAAATTTAAATTTATTTAAAAGTCT